>JAGTUZ010000185.1 GCA_018224415.1 Bacteroidota bacterium
CTGCTCCCGAGGGAGGGCTCTCTCGAAGAGACGGTCGAGAGGAGAGCGGAACAGGTGGCTCGATCCATTGTCACCAGGACGTCTGTCTCGATGGTACTCGAGGCGCAGGAGGTCTCGTCGGAACGGATCGAAAAGGCGATTCGGTCGAAGGCGTTTGAACTCCTCTCCACCATGCCGAGGTACCTCTGGGATATCCCCTCGACTCCATCGACGGACAATCTGTCTCGGTAGACAATTTGTTCATCTTCCCCTACAATTGCGCTTTCCCCTCCGTCCTCGTATCATGGGGGAAACATTTCCTGCCACGATGTCACGGTGCGAACACGAATGGAGAACGGATGATCCGTGCCTTCCGCAGAAAGATGAACCCGGCCTGCTTCCAGGGAGGCGGTCGCAGCGGCCCGTATTTCGAGGGCTGGTACTACAAGCTTGTGACCGCCGATGGGGACAGGGCGCTGGCCGTGATTCCGGGGCTCTTTGTCGACGAGAGGGGGGACGGCGGACATGCATTCATCCAGGTCTTCGACGGGCGGAGCAACCGCACGCACTATATCCGCTTTCCCCGTGCCGGCTTCGCGTCGCGTGACGGCGTCTTCGATGTCACGATCGGCGGCAGCCGCTTCACGGCGGAACGGCTCGCGCTGGACGCGCGCAGCGAGGATTGCGCGATCGCGGGCACGCTTTCCTTCACCGGCCTTTCGCCTTGGCCAAGGACGCTGATCTCCCCGGGCATCATGGGCTGGTATTCGTGGGTCCCGTTCATGGAATGCTATCACGGCGTGATCAGTTTGGACCACGGGATCGAAGGCGCGTTGACACTCGATGGGGAAGAGATCGACTTCACGGGCGGCCGGGGGTATATCGAAAAGGACTGGGGAGTCTCTTTTCCCGAGGCGTGGATCTGGTGCCAGTGCAATCACTTCTCCTTTCCCGGCAGCAGCCTCACCGGATCGGTGGCGATCATTCCGTGGATACGGCGTCCCTTCCCGGGCTTCATTTTCGGCCTGCAACACGACGGCACGCTGCATCGCTTCACGACCTATACCGGCGCCAGGCTGCGGGCCTTCGAGGTCGACGACGCGGAGGTGCATTGCGTCCTGACGCGGAAGGAACACACACTTGAAATCACGGCATCGCGTGCCCCGGGCGGAACGCTGTGGGCGCCGACGCTGCGCGGGATGACACACGAGATTTCGGAATCCATGGCGTCGACCGTGCGCGTGCAACTAACCGAAACACGCGGTGGACGATCCACCGTGCTGCTGCGCGACACCGGCCGCCACGCGGGCTTCGAGGTGGCGGGCGATATGCAACGGCTTCTGGCGATGCACCGGCAAGATGGTGGGTATGCAAACAATAACATTGGAAAGGAATGACATGACACAGACACATCCCGGTTTCGCACGAATGACGCGTCTGCCCTTTCTTTCTTCCATCCTGAGTCCGCTGATCGCGGGCACGCTGCTGGCCGTGCTTGTGGGAGGCGCCTTCGATGTGGTGAACTTTGTCGTGGTGCTGGCCATGGGCGTCGCGCTGCACATCGCCACGAACGTGTACAACGACATCTACGACACGCTGCAGGGCACCGACCGCATCAACGTGCATCGCAACGAGTTCAGCGGCGGCTCCGGCGTGCTGGTCGACCGACCCGACCTGCTCCCCGTCATGTACCGCATCGCGCGACTCGCGCTCTTGGCCGCGCTTGTCGCCGCGGCCGTGCTCGCCATGCGCGTCGACGCCTCCCTCCGCATCCACGTGATAGTGCTGTACGCGTTATCCGCTTTTTTCAGCAAGTACTACACCGCCGCTCCCGTCAAGCTGGCCTATCGGGGTTGGGGGGAGGTGTCGGTGTGCTTCGCCTTCGGACCCATGGCCATTCTCATCGCCACGGTCAGCCAGAACGTGGGCTTCCATCCCGCGGTGATCGCCGCGATGCCGATGACGGGGATCAGCACGCTGTCCATCCTTCTCGTCGGACAAATGATCGACCGCGACGCCGACCGCGACACGGGGAAGTGGGGGATCGCGGTGCGGGCCGGCAGGAAGTCCGCGGCCCTGCTTTATGCGGCGGTGCAGCTGTTGCTCTGCGTGAACATCATCGTCCTCAGCCTGGTCGTCCCCGGAAGCGGCTGGCCCATCCTGCTCGCCCTGCTGCCCTGCCTGCTTCTGCTCCCGCGCATCATTCCCGCACTGCTCCGCGGCCACGACGATATGAGCGTGCTCAAACCTGTGGCTGGACGCAACGTGCAGCTGCATCTGCTGTTTTCCGTCGCACTCTCCGTCGGACTCGGCGTGGCGCTGCTGCTCTGATGCGATGGGCAACCGGCATGGGGAGTAATGGGGGAGAAATTCGTCCTTGACGAATCCGGAAATATGCCGTATTCTACTTTCATGTTCTTGAGACTACGGTGATATGCCGTAAACCGATACCTTTCCCGGACTCGCACTTCTCTGGAGCCGTTAGAGCGTGAAACAGACCTTCCGGCGTGGTGCGGATGTCGGTGTCGCTGTTCGATTTGATGATGTGATATAGGAGTACGGAAATGGAAGAAGCAATCAAGCAAACCGCAGACAGACACGGGAAGCCGGCGAAGGATAGGAGAATCGATCTGCGTCTCGATGCGACGCAGAAGGCGCTACTGGAGGCGGCCGCCGCGGTGACCGGGCAAAGCCTCATGAGTTTCATCGTATCGAACAGTCTGAAAGTCGCCCAGGGAGTGCTACAGGAGTATCGGGCGAGCGAGCTTTCGCTGGCCGACGCGGAGAAGTTCCTGCGATTACTGGAACACCCGGCGGAGCCGAATGATGCGCTGGTGAACGCAGCCAAGCGGCACAGACGGAAAATCCCATCGTCCCATGGCCGCTGATCTCGGTTTCTCCCCGCTTTCTCCTGATTTCGATCGAGTACGCTTCGATTGTGGCGTTCCCGAGTTGAATGATTTTTTGCGCAAGCAAGCGCGGAAACACATGGCGCAGGGGATGAGCGTTACCTACGTGCTGCACCGAACGGATGAACAGGAGATCTTGGGGTATTACGCGATCGCAATGGCGGAGATCCGGACGATCGATCTTCCGGATGCGCTGACCAAGGGGCTTCCCCGGCACCACGTCCCCGCCGTGCGCATCGGTCGCCTGGCCGTCGCGCTTGCGCATCGGGAAAAGGGCTATGGAGCCCTTCTGCTGTGGGATGCCATCGAACGATCCATCCACCTCTCCGGGCAGATCGGAGCCCGCGCCATCGAGGCGCATGC
>JAGTUZ010000186.1 GCA_018224415.1 Bacteroidota bacterium
ACAACCGCAAGGTGGGGCTGGCGATTCTCTGTCCGCTCACGAGCGAATCGAAGGGATACCCATTCGAGGTCGCGGTCCCCGACGGACTGAAGGCCACCGGCGTTATCCTCTCCGACCAGGTATTGAAACCATTAGTTCACCCGTAGAGAATGATCACATGAGTACTGCAATCAAACTCAGCGACGGATTGGTCGAGGCCGCCCGTATCCATGGCGAGGCGTCGCACCGGTCGACGCCGAAACAGATCGAGCATTGGGCGACGCTTGGCCGTATTGCCGAACAGAATCCCGAGCTGTCGTACGAGTTCATTGTCGGTCTCCTTCGGGCCCGGGCAGAGGTCAAGGCCGGCGAGGTGAGCGAGTACGAGTTCGGATGAAGGTCCTTCAGACCAATGAATTTGCCAAGGCGGTCCGGAAGCTTCCAAAGCAACAGAAAGCGGACGTTGATAATGCCGTTCGTGACATCATTGCCGATCCTGCGATCGGTCGGATGAAAGCCGGCGATCTGGCGGGAATCCGGGTGTTCACATTCAAAATCAATCGACAGAACGCCCTACTGGCATACGAGCAGGATGCATCCGGCGTCACCCTCTATCTGCTGAAGCTGGGCAGTCACGGGAATTTCTATCGTGACCTGAAGCGCGGCAATCCTTCTTCGACGCCTGGAAGCGAAGTCGGGGACGACGAACACTGACGGTGGTTCGAGTTCACTCATGAACTCGCCAGCCTGCTCGTTTCCATCGCACGTATCATCTGGATCGGTGTCGAAATCGCAATCTCCGCTCCCGCCACCCTCGGCCGCGGCAAGCCACTTGCGGACCATTGGATTAATCCGGATATTTCCCCCTGAAACCAGTCCATCATGAAAACTGCCGTAATTTTCGTGGTGAGCGTCGAAACAGCGTCAAGACAGCAACACGCCGGGAATCGCACATTTTCGCGTGGGATTCGAACAGGTGTTCGTGACGGAATGCGTGATACCTCAAAGCGCTTTTTTGCGGTCAATGATAAACGTGGCGGTGTTTTGCCTGGGTACGTATCATCATTGCTGGGGTGCCACATCTGCGAGTCTGCACATGAGTCCAGCCAATAGAATCGGGTATCTCTCATCAATCAGCCTTTTCGTCGTGGGTGTCGCGTACATGGTGGTCGTGGCCTTCGGCATTTCCCAAGCCGGTTTCGATCATCCGATCGTGGATCCGACCCTCGCCGTGATGGAGGCACTTACAATGCTATCGGCTCCTCTCATCGTTGCTGTCATGGCAGCGATCCACGATACCGCGAGCCGGGACCACAAGGTATTTGGTGTCATGGCTTTAGTTTTCGCAGGAGTTATGGCGGGCCTTACCAGCGCCGTTCACTTCATTGCGCTGACGGCCGGGCGCCAAACTGATTTCACCGTTCTTGTATGGCCATCAACGCTGTACGCCGTCGAGCTTCTCGCATGGGACATTTTCCTTGGGCTGTCCCTCCTCTGTGCCGCCCTTGTATTCGTTGGTTTTGGAATCAGGGCGTTTGCCCGATGGTCCCTCATTGCAGCAGGAACCCTGTCGCTGCTTGGCGCCATTGGTCCCATCGTCGGCGACATGGCACTTCAGCGGATAGGCATCCTCGGCTACGGTGTCGGACTCCCCGTCGCGGCGTTGGTGCTGTCACGGTTTTTCCACCGAATCCATTCACACACGTAAGGCGATCTTCCACAATGGACATCCCACGAATATTCTCCATCATGGAAAGTGCACACCGCATCCATAACCCATTCACACCCGAAAAGCTCGCCACTCTCGGCGCGGTGCTTCGTCTGGAGGCGGGTACCCGCGTGCTCGACCTCGGCAGCGGTTCGGGGGAGATGCTGTGCACCTGGGCACGCGATCACGGCATCATCGGCACCGGCGTCGACATGAGCCAGCTGTTCACCGAGCAGGCGAAGCTCCGTGCCGAAGAACTCGGCGTCGCCCCTCACGTCAACTTCATCCATGGCGATGCTGCCGGCTATGTCTTGGACGAGAAGGTCGATGTGGCGGCATGTCTCGGCGCCTCGTGGATCGCAGGCGGAGTCGCCGGAACGATCGCGCTCCTGGCGCAGAGTCTCCACCCCGGAGGGATCATCCTCATCGGCGAGCCCTACTGGCGGCAGTTACCGCCGACGGAAGATGTTGCGAAGGGATGTCTTGCCAACGCGATCACTGACTATCTCTTGCTGCCAGAATTTCTCGCGTCCTTCGATCACCTTGGCTACGATGTCGTGGAAATGGTGCTGGCGGACCAGGAAGGCTGGGACAGATACGAGGCGGCCAAATGGCTCACCATGCGCCGGTGGCTGGAAGCCAATCCCGACGACGAGTTCGCGAACGATATTCGAAGCACATTGACCTCCGAACCCGGGCGATACGCCGCCTACACACGTGAATACCTTGGCTGGGGTGTGTTCGCGCTGGTGAGGCGTCTCTCGTGAAGCGATCCGCATCGTTGCCTCCACCGAGGTCAGACACGCTCCTTTTGGAAGGGAATGCAGGAGCGGCATATTGCATGAAAACCTCGAATAATTTTCAGACCACCCAACGAATCGGAGGCGCCATTATCCATCATCATGCGCGGTATGTGTGAGCCAGCTATAAACCCGCGATAATATGATAAGGCCTGGAAATATTGTTATAATCGGGCTTGCAAGGTCCAGGATAGATTGGTAAGTTAGGCTAAGATTCCTCAATATAGACTTAGGAGACTCCCCAGTATGGATCCGCTGAGAAATCCCTTCGCACCGGGAGCAGGCGCGCCACCGCCCGAGTTGGCCGGACGCGATGATGTTCTCGGGGCCGCGAATGTGGCCATTCACAGGATTCGAGCATGCCGCCCCGAGAAAAGCCAGATGCTGCTCGGTCTGCGTGGGGTTGGAAAAACGGTATTGCTGAACAGAATCGGCGAGATGGCCGAGGCGGTCGGCTATCACGTCGTCATGCTGGAGGCTATTGAGGGCCAACGGCTCGCGGAGTATCTTGCGCCCCGATTGAAGAGCACGTTATTGCGGTTGAATCGTGCTGAGAAGGCGAGGGAATATGTATCGCGTGCGGTTGGAGCATTGCGTGGTTTTGCGAGCGCATTCAAGGTTTCCATCGGTGAAATCGAGATCGGGGTGAACGAGCCCACGGTGGCCGATAGCGGGAACATGGAGGTGGACCTTCCTGCCCTGCTGGTCGCGGTAGGCGAGGCCGCGAAATCCGCCGATTCGAGCGTCGCCATCCTGGCTGATGAAGTCCAATATCTCGGCGAGCAGGATTTAAGGGCTCTGATTGTTGCATTTCATTCAATCGTCCAGAAAGGGTTGCCGGTTGTGCTTTTCGGCGCCGGATTGCCACAGGTCGCGGCGTTGTCGGGCGATGCGAAGTCCTATGCCGAACGGCTTTTCGATTTTCCGTCCATCGGGCCGCTCGCCGATGAGGCGGCGAGAAAGGCCATTCGACAGCCCATTCATGCGGAGGGGGCGGAAATCCAGTCGGAGGCCTTGGACAGGATCGTTGCCATCACGAGAGGCTATCCCTATTTCCTGCAGGAATGGGGGAAGCACGTGTGGAACGAGGCACAGGCATCAACGATTACCGCCGCTGATGTGGTGGCCGCGGGCCACTCGGTCACCGCAGCCCTGGATAAGAGTTTTTTCCGGGTTCGATTTGACAGGCTCACTCCGCGCGAGCAGGACTATCTACGAGCGATGGCGGCTCTCGGAAGCGGGCCTCATCGATCGGGTGTCATCGCGGATACACTCGGGAGGAGAGTCGAGAGCACCGGTCCATTGCGCAGTGGACTGATCCGCAAAGGAATGATCTGGAGTCCTGCCCATGGGGAGACCGCGTTCACCGTGCCTCTTTTCGATGAGTTTATGCGTCGGGCAATGCCCGTGTGGCAAGCGCCTGACGGGGGACATCACGCCAACCGTGACATGGAACATCGTTGACCGGAGACGCCTCGCACAGCGAATCATAGGAGTTCGAGGTCCTGTATTCATGAAAACACAATACTACATCGCCACCAGCCTCGAAGGCTTCATCGCGACCGATGACGACTCGCTCGACTGGCTGTTTCAGCTCGGCGATCTGGAGGAATCGAGTGACCCCGGATTCATCGCCGAGGTGGGCGCGCTCGCCATGGTTTCCTCCACCTACGAATGGATGCTCCGCAACGCCGCCGCCGTCGTCGCCGAGACCGGCGCGGGCAAGCCCCTGTTCCCTCGCCGCGTGAATCCGCCGGCATTGCGACTGCACACCGTCCGCCAGATGGGCGCGGGCGTGGTGGAATTGCGGTATGAGGTGGTGAAGGGAGGTGGGGTGGAATGAGGGGATCGCCATGGATGAAGTGAATGCCGTGAGAGAATTCGAGCGCGTCGAAGCGGAAGAATCGCACCCAGGCATCAAATGAACCGCAATCAACTCGAAACGAAGCTGAGCAATGTGACCAACTCCCTGCTGCGGGATAAGGGCTACATCTGCTTTCCCGACGTGTTCATGTCGCTCGGTGTACTCGATGCAAAGGATGTGGATGCATGGCGCGCGCGCCGTGTCCCGGCGCTGGAGCGCGTCGTGAAGATGAATCTGTCGCGCATCAGCTTCGTGATGAAGAAGGTCCGAAGCAACAGTCTGAACGGCGGACTGAAACCGCGTCGGACCGCGTACATGTCATGGGGCAAGGGACCAAAACAACGACTCCGCTTCTCGAAGAGCGGCACGCCCTCAATCGAGGATCTGTGGGCCACGCATTTCGTCGGGAATAATTTCCAATACAACAATACAGGAGAAAGATCATGAGCGTGTCTCCCCCCTTTGAGGAAAAGGATTGAGTGTTTCGACGGCTGGAGCCGATCGAATCTCGTTGACAGGATTGATGCACTTCGGTATCACGGAGTGATGACGGACGCACATGTGCAGGGCCTCTCGGACCTGGCACGGGAAACGCTGGCGCGGCATGAAGCACCCTGACCGCGCTGGCCGAAGTCCGGCTGCTCCTCACGGTCGTGCAGGCGCGGCGCCGCGGACGTTCCACAATATCGAGTCCGCGCTCGTCGAAGCGGGAGTTGTCCCTCTCAGCGATTGTTTTGTATCGTAATATATTGCGAATAATGTGTTAATATAGTTAAAAATCGTTATTGATTACGAGTTATCAATGCCAAGTTGTCAGTCCGTATTTCGCAATATTTGTCGAAACATTTTCATTTTACGGTTCTTATTCGTAATATACGACGACTATGAAAATCACTGGCTTACTTACGGATGATGCCGTGCTGGCCGAATTGGGTGCGCGGATTGCCGGTCGACGGCTTGAATTGCAACTGACCCAGGCGGCGGTGGCCGAGGAGGCGGGAATCGCCAAGCGCACGCTCGAGCGCATGGAGGCCGG
>JAGTUZ010000187.1 GCA_018224415.1 Bacteroidota bacterium
CAGCACTGGAGGCGATCGGCTGCGCGGCGCGGAATATCGTCCATTCCTGTCCGAAAAACTCCCCTCCGCCGTCGCGTGTGCGCATCAGTCCGTCACCGTTGCTCACATAGACGTCGTCGCCGATCACCGCGACCGCGTAACAGCGCTCCTCCGCCGCAACACGTCGGCTGCGGCTGTCGATGAAACGCGAAACACCGAGCCAGCTGTTGCCCGCGTCATCGGAGCGGAAGACGCCGCCGTTGGTGGCGGCATACACGACATCACCCTTGAAGCCGAAGTTGTGGGTGAATTCCCCGCGCAGCGACGTGCGCCAGGTCTCGCCCATGTCGGTGGTCACGCTCACGGCGCGGTATTCGACGGGGTTGAGCGCGTTCACCGTCGCCGCCCAGACATGGGTCACGCCGCCGATGACATTGTGGCCAATGCCCACAACGAAGTTGCCGGAAATCGGACTCGTCTGGTTGTTGAAGGTGAATTTTCTCCACGACAGACCGCCGTCGGTGGAACGGTTGATGCCTCCGGCGGTGCCGACCCATATCGTGTCATCATTCATTGCATGCACGGAGAATACACGGTGATTGAGACTCTCGACCAGGCCGAGATCGGGACGGTTGACCGGGGAGAGATCGAAGTCCAGCGTGTCCGTCGGCGCGATGCGGTCGATCTGGTCGGGCGGCAGCACAACGGGTACGAAGGTCGCTCCGCCGTCGGTGGAGGTGCGCAGCATGCCCGCGAAGCTCGCGATGAACACGGCGCGTCCCGTGACGGCGATGTCGTACGTAATGTTGTTGATGTCGGTGGTCACCGCCAGAGCCTTGATGGTATTGTTCCCGTAGGCGATGTCGTAGGTGGACATGTCCGTGGCCTCCATCGGCTGTGGCACCTTGGTCCAACTCCGACCAAAATCGGTCGAGACCACCAGTCCGAGACCTTTGGGCAAATCGCCCTGCTCGGTGTCTTCCGACCCGGCCAACGATGCCCACATGACGCCGCCATGCGCTTCGAGCGCGGCGATGTCTTCAAGATCAAAGGGTGTCGTGTCGCCGAAGTGCGTCCAGGTCGCTCCTCCATCGGCCGTGCGATCGATGCCCTTGCCGCCGCCCACCCAAAGCGTGTCACCGCGGGCAAGCAGGTCCACCGCACTGTTCGAAAGCGGACGGTCGGCAGCGCCGGCGAGGCTGCGGGAGAGTTCGTATGTCTTTGGGAGCTGCTGCGCCGTCGAGGGCGAGACAGACAGGAATAGTGCCGCGACGCCGGTGAGGGCGGCGGCGGTGATTCCCTTGGGAAAACGGATGAATCGCATCAACGGACCGTCAGCTTGTGAACGACAGTGTTGCTCGAGAGTCCCGAAAAATCGAGGGCGCGAAATTCAAAGCGGAAATCGCCGACCGGGGTATCCGGAGGCATCTGCACCTTCCGGGAATAAATACCGTCACCCGCCACATCGTCACCGTTGCCTGGCTGTCCGTCATCGAACATGTCGATCGGTCGGCCGTTGTTGCCCGGACGACCATCCGGCAGGAAGGAGCGGAAATACACCTGCTTGATGTCGGCCTGTCCGCTTGCATCGCGCACCTCCGCCGAAATCGTCAGCACAATGGTTTCCGGCTTCAGTTCGACCGTGTCCGGCGCGAACACCCCAACGATCTCCGGCGGTTTGCTGCCGAAAAGCACGCGCAGCTTTGCCTGCGCCGTGTTGGCCGCCATCCCGGCGTCATCGACGCCGCGAATCTCGATTCGGTAATCACCGACATCCCCGCGCTTGCGCGGGAAGGACACCGCAGCGGTCCATTCCCCTGCGACACCCGACGGAGCAAGCGCGCCCTCCGCCAGTGTGCTGCTTCTGCCGTCTTCGCTGATGATGTAGCGGAGAGACGAAAGCCGGGTGTCGTTTAGCACAGTGACATGAATGTCGAACGGAATGGTGATGGCGTCGTCGGCGGATTTGTCCTGCCCCGACTGTACATCGATTGTATCGGTGTCTACGCTGTAATGGGATAAGCGCATGCCTGTCAACAGGATAGCGCTTTCGCTGAGAGTGGAATCTACGACGGCGGAATCGTCACTGCATGCACCCAACAGCAGCAGGACGGCGGCGAGGAGGAACGTTTTGTTGTGTACCATGACTCGTGTTTGCGTTGCTGTGTATGATGAAGCCGGGGCATGTCTTTCGACAACGCCCCGGCTTACAATCACACTATCAAGGAGGCGTTATAACTTACACCGCACCCTCCGAAAAGTCAATCGGAAAACATCGTCGGGACCGATTTTTGCACCTCGTGCGGGCTATTGCCGTGACCGGTTTATTGCAGGTAGATCGGAGCCGGTGTGAGACAGACGATGAACATGGCATAGGAAAGCCAGCCGAGCATCCGACGCCGGGATCCAAGTCCTGCAAAATCAGGGACTTCCGGATGCCTGATTTTCACCACGAGGATGATGAGTCCGGCCCAGAACAGCCAGCCGGGCCAGAACACCGCCTCGAAATTCGGGATCGCTTCCATCATCCGCAAGGCTGCCTCGGTGTAGCCGGCCAAATCGATCAGCGCGGGAAGCACGCCGATGCCGCCGACGATCACCAATGCCGCGACCGTGATCTTTCCCACGAGGTGCTGCCGATTCCCGAACATTGCGTAGGTGACATGTCCCCCGTCGAGCTGTCCGGCCGGAAGCAGATTGAGCGCGGTCACGAGCAGACCGAACCAGCCGGTGACCAGCAGCGGGTAATGATACATTTCCGTCATCGGCGGCACATAGGCCCCGACGGGACTGAACAGCCACTCCATTGCGCTGTACAGCAGCGGCGCCCCGAACGTGAGCGTGTAGCCAGGTTCCGCACCGGGAGAGGTGCCGGTTGCGAAATCGAAGTCCGGATGGATGGCAAGCAGGAAATCCGGTCCCGGCAGCGACATGAATCCGATGGCAAGCACGATCACCGACGCCACAAATCCGGCTATCGGACCCGCCACTCCGATATCAAACAGCGCGGAGCGATGCGGAATGACCTGCCGGGTGCGGATGACCGCTCCGAGTGTGCCGAAGTTGATGAAGGCCGGCAGCGGCGGAATGGGGATATAATATGGCAGCGTCGTACGCACACCGTGCGCGCGTGCGGCGAAGTAATGGCCGAATTCGTGGCAGCTGAGGATGAACAGGATCGAGATGCTGTACGGCAGGCCCACGGTGAACTGCGTGAGTTCCGCCACGCCCTGCCAGAGCATGCCGGCGAGGGTGGCCGTGGCGAATGTGAGCAGGAACAGGCCGAGATGTTTGGCGAGCTGGAGAGGCGCCAGCTCGATTTCGTGCTGTGGGGAGGCGGTGGGTATGGAATCTTCCATGGAATTTTCGTGATGGGAGGAACGACGGTTCGCTTCAGCCCGTGGCCCAGAGCTGCTGGCGCAGCACCCGTGCCCGTTTGCGCGGGCGGAGCTTCCCTTGTTCGATCATGGTGGAAAGGACATCCTGCACGGTGACAAAGGAATAAAACCGCCGGAATGTGATATTCTGTTCCTGGCACCAGCCCTCCAGCGTGCCGCGGGCGAATACCATGTCGGCATAGGAGGCGGCATCGAAATCGGAGTGGCCGTCCCCGACGTAGACAAGCAGGTCTTCATCCTGTGTGTCGAGCAGCATGTGGTTGCGCTTGCAGTTCGCCAGTTGCGGACAGGAAGGATCAAAAAACGGGAATTCGGGAACGGGG
>JAGTUZ010000188.1 GCA_018224415.1 Bacteroidota bacterium
AACAAGTCAGCCGCCGGGTGTCGGAAAGTTATCGTTGCGGAGTGTATCTTGCCGTCATGTCCGATGGCCGACACACTCACCGAAATTTCGTTCCACCTCGCTTCCGGGCGCCGGCGGTCGCCCTCCACGACGTCGCACTGCGGCTGCACGCCCTGACGGTGGCACGCGCCGCTGCATGCGCCGCTGCACGCGCCATGTCACTCACCGTGGCGCTCGCCGTGGCGCTCGCTGCGCTGCTGGTCGCACCTGCGGCGCTGCACGCACAGGGACGCTCCACTCTCGTTGTCGAAGGGGCGGATCGCCTCGAGGGCCGCGTGGTCGGAGACATGAATTTCCGTGAACTGGTGGGCAATGTGCGCCTGCGCCAGGACAACGTGCTCATCCGCTGCGACCGCGCCACACAGAACCTCACACGCAACAGCGCGCAACTCAGCGGCAACGTTGTGATCACGCAGGACACGCTGACGATGCGCACGGAAAGCGGAACGTACGACGGGGACACCCGCACGGCTTCGTCGAACCGCGGCATCTACATCAACGACGGCCATGTCGTTCTGCGCGCGCGCACCGGGAGTTACCGCGCCGAAACGAAAGTCGCCGACTTCCGCACGGAGGTCACGGTCGAAGACACCGCCGCCGTCATCACCTCCAGCCGCCTGCATTATCAACGCGACAGCGCGCTCATCGTGGCATGGGACGACGTGCGCATCCGTTTCAAGAACGAGAACGCGGTAATCACCGCCGACAGCGTCAGACACTATTCGGATCTGAAACACAGCTACTTTTACAACGATCCGCGGCTCTGGCAGGTCGACACGACACGTCACATGCTCGACGACGCCGAGGACGACTCGCTGTCCTTCGACACCCTGAGCATCGCGGCACAGCGCATGACCGCGTTTCGCGACAGCAGCAACCGCTTCCTGAACAAAGGCAACGTGCGCATCGTGCGCAGCGCGCTCGCAGCGCTCTGTGACGACGCGGCATTCCTGCGTGCCGACAGCCTGATGATTCTCCGCGGCGCGCCCGTGCTGTGGTATGACGAGAACCAGATCACCGGTGACTCCATCGCCGCGCGGGTTGTCGCAGGCGAACTGCGCGCGCTCGACGTGACGGGGAACGCGTTCAGCATATCGCGCAGCAAGCCAAGCGAACAGGACTCGCTGTATCCGCCGGGACGCTTCGACCAGACAAAAGGCAAGCGCATTCACATGCGTTTCGAAGACAAGAAACCCACGCGCATCCGCGTGGAGGAAACGGCGATCAGCCTGTATTATGTGTATGACGAGCGCGCGCTCAACGGTGTGCGGCGGGAGAGCAGCGACCTGATCATCATCGATTTCGAAGACGGCAAGGTGCAGACGATCCGCAGCATGAATGGTGTCGAAGGCATCTACTATCCGGAGAAATACGTGACGGGAGAGGAAGCCAGCTACAATCTCGATGGCTTCCTCTGGCGGGATGACCGGCCGACGATGCCGCCCTATCCTGCCGCGCTTCCCTCCGTCGACTGAAACAATACCCCCGCACCCCCGTAAAGTTGAGCACATTCGACACCGCCCCGGGTTTCATCCCGGATCCAAAAGCCTCAAGGAGGTGCAATCATGGAAAAACGACTCTACCGCAACAGCAAAGGCAAGATGATCGCTGGCGTCTGCAGCGGCCTCGCTGACTACTTCGCCATCGATCCTGTGCTTGTCCGCCTCGTCTTTGTCATCCTCGCCCTTCATTCCGGCATCGGCATTCTCGCCTATATCATCCTCTGGATCGTCGCTCCGATGCGACCCGCATTCATGCCCGCGACAACTGCCGACGGCGCGCCCGGTGAATTCGCCTTCGAACAAGGCGGAGAGGACAACGATGAATACGCTCCGACACAGACGCCTTCAACTCCCGCACGGGAGGGTGGCCGCGGCTCCTTCACCGGCGGCATTGTGCTCATCATCATTGGAGCGCTGTTCCTGCTCGACAATTTCATTCCGCATTTCGGCCTCGACGACTTCTGGCCCGTGCTCCTGATCGCCATCGGCGTCGGCATGCTCTGGAATTCCTGGCCCCGCCACGCCAACAGCACCACGGAGGTGGAATCATGAAATCAGGTCGCGTCTTCTGGGGAACACTGTTCGTCATCATCGGTCTGCTGGGCCTGCTCAACAACTTCTTCGACTTCATCGTCCACTGGGACACTCTCTGGAAACTCTGGCCGCTGCTGCTTGTGCTTCTCGGCGTCAGCGCCTTTCTCAAGGATTCGAAATCCAAGTGGATTGTCATCGGCGGCGTCGGACTGCTCGCCGGCGTCGTGCTCTTTGCCTCGGTGCAGCGCGGCTGCAGCGGAGTGGAACGCATCGTCGGAAACTTCGACGATCACGACAGCGCGTACACCGAACAGGAACTCTTCCACCCGTACGACAGCACTGTGGCGGCTGCACGCTTTATCTTCGAAGGCGGAGCCGGACACTTCGAAATCGGCGAAGCCACCGACCGCTTCGTCTGGACAAGCGTGCGCAGCAGCGTCTCGGACTACCGCCTCGATCACGATCCTGCGGCAGGGATGCCGGAGTTCCGCCTCGCCATGAATGACGAATCGGTCTCCTGGCACGGCAGCAAGATGCGCAACCACGTCATCATCCGTCTGCATCCCGATCCGCTGTGGGATCTCGACATCGACGCCGGTGCGGCAAAAATCGATTTCGACCTGAGCGCCTATCGCGTGCGGCGACTCGACCTCGATGCCGGCGCCGCCTCCATTGAAGTGCGACTGGGCAGCAGGGCCGACAGCTGCGTCGTGCGCGTGGAAACCGGCGCGTCGAGCGTCCGTCTTTCCGTCCCCACCGACGTTGCCTGCGAACTCCGCACCGAGTCGGCCCTCTCATCCAAGCACATCCACGGCTTCGTGAGTCTTGGAGACGGCCTCTACCGCAGCGAGAACTTTGAAAAGACGGACAAACGCATCCTCATTTCCGTCGAGTCCGGTCTCTCGAGCATCACCGTCGACCGCTACGAACCCAACGGCAGCGCACCCGACGGCAGCACAAACGCCGACACCACGTCGGACAAATGGTAAGACACCGCATTTTTCCCTGGATGGAAAAACCCCGTCCGCCTGAGGCGTACGGGGTTTTTTTTATTCATCGATGTCTGAGGGAGACGTCCCGGTGATCAGCCGTGGTCGAAACTGTCACCGCCGGATTTCATGATCTTGTACAGGCAGAACGCGAGCAGCCCGATGGCCATTCCCCAGCCCAGGGTCATGAAAATGATTCCACTGGTTTCCAAACGCGCTCCTGCCTGTCCGTTTGTGATGTACACAAAAGTATACGATGTGTTGTTACCAGATACAACCGCGTGCGTCGTGACGCCGTGGATCAGTGCTTGACGGCAATGCAGCTGATCTCGACGAGGCCGTCCTTGGGCAGACGCGCCACCTCGATCGCCGCGCGACTGGGGGGATTGCTGCTGAAATGCCGGGCATAGACTTCGTTCATTGCGGCAAAGTCGTTCATGTCCTTGAGAAACACCGTACAGGCGGTGACGTCGTCGAGTCCCGCTCCGGCCGCTTCGAGAACGGCGGCGAGGTTCTGCAGCGCCTGTTCGGTCTGTCCTGCGACCCCACCGTCAACGAACTGCATGTTCTCGGGATCGAAGCCGAGTTGACCGGAAACAAACACCATGTTTCCGGCGGTGTTGGCCTGGCTGTAGGGACCGATGGCTTTCGGCGCCTTGTCGGTGTGCACGATTTCGCGATGATGGCTCATGGAAGACTCCTTTCGTTGATAAGGGAATGTACTGCGATGTTCCGGTGTTGCCCGCGTCCCTCGATGTCAGTCGATCTGTCTGTCTTCCTGCACGCGCAACAACATGGTCAGGACCTCGCGCACGGCCCCGTATCCGCCCCGGTAGCGCGAGACGTAATGGGCGGCCATCCGCGCCGAAGGATGCGCGTTCGCCGGTGCGGCAGCGAAGCCCACGCTCTTGAGCACGCTCAGGTCGAGAACGCCGTCTCCCATGAATGCGATCTCTTCGTCACGCAATCCGTACAGATCGCGGAACTCCCGGTAGGCCTCGGCCTTGTCGAACATGCCATGGTAAACGTCGTGAATGCCGACTTCCTTTGCGCGGGACAGCACGATAACTGATGCATGGGTGGTGAGAATGCCGAATCGCACGCCGACGCGCTGCGCGGCGCGGATGCTCTCCGCGTCCATCATGGTGATGACACGGTTCTCCATCCCGTTCTCGGTGACGGTCACCGACCCGTCGGTGAGCACCCCATCAACATCGAGCAGAAATGCCTTGATGCGCGAGAGGCGGCGGACGATCTGTGGATTGAGTTCCTTTATAGTCGGGATAGTCATGTCTTGTTCTGTTTATTTATGATACTTCGCCGCGCCTGGTCGATGGCGCGCACTTCGGCCAGGAGGCCGGCGAGATGTTCCAGCGGAAGCTGGCTCCCCGCGTCGCTGAGCGCGCGGGAGGGATCCGGATGGGTTTCGATGAACAGGGCGTCGATGCCCACGGCGGCGGCGGCGCGCGCGAGCGGTGCGATGTATTGCGGACGTCCGCCCGATACCTCACCCTGGCTGGGTATCTGCACGGCATGCGTTGCATCCATCACAACCGGATAGCCGAGTTCGCGCATGATGACCAGGCCGCGCATGTCCACCACAAGATTGTGATAGCCGAAACTGCTGCCGCGCTCGCAGAGCAGAATGTCGCCGTTTCCGGTCGACGCGACTTTCGCGGCCGCGTGTGCCATGTCCTCGGGAGCGAGGAACTGTCCCTTTTTGATATTCACCGCTTTCCCGCTCTCGCCGGCGGCAACAAGCAGGTCGGTCTGCCGGCAGAGGAAGGCCGGGATCTGCAGCATGTCGACGACGGCCGATGCGGCGGCCACGTCGGAAAGGTCGTGCACATCGGTGACAAGCGGAAGCCCGAACTCCGACCGCACATCCTCCAGGATGCGCAGGGCCTCGTCGCGGCCGATGCCGGTGAAACCGGATAGACTGGTCCGGTTTGCCTTCTTGAACGAGGATTTGAACACGAGCGGCATGCCGAGGCGCCGGGCTTCGCGCGCGACGTGTTCGGCCGTGCGCAGGATCATCTCCCGGTCTTCGACCACACAGGGACCCGCAAGCAGGGCGAGTGGTTCGTCGCCGCCGATACGGAGACCTGCGACGGTGGCGGTGTTCATGATGGCCTTCCTTCTATCCCGGCTTCGAGCCGCGCCGTGCGATCGGCGATTTTCAGTTTCTCGAGAATGTCGTCCAGCACGCCGTTGACCACTTCCGTGAGATTGTAAAGCGTCAGGCCGATACGGTGATCGGTCAGACGGTTCTGGGGAAAGTTATAGGTGCGGATTTTGTCCGACCGGTCACCGCTTCCGATCATCGAGCGACGCGCGGCGGAAATCTCGGCGTTCTGCTCCTGCAGTTTTTGCTCGTACAGCCGGGCGCGGAGCACCTTGATTGCCTTCTGGCGATTCTTCAGTTGCGAGCGTTCCTCCTGGCAGGAAACCACGATGCCGGTAGGGATATGCGTGAGCCGTACCGCCGTTTCAACCTTGTTCACGTTCTGTCCGCCCTTTCCGCCGGATCGGAAGATGTCCACACGCAGATCGTTGTCGTTGATTTCGACGTCCACGTCCTCCACTTCCGGGAGCACGGCGACGGTGGCGGCGGACGTATGCACGCGACCGCTGGCCTCGGTGGCCGGCACGCGCTGCACCCGGTGCACGCCGCTTTCGAATTTCATGCTGCCGTAAACATCGTCACCCACAAGGCCGAACGTGATTTCCTTGATTCCGCCTGCCGACGCCTCGTTGACGGTAATCAGCTCCAGCCGCCAACCCTTGCTTTCCGCGTAGCGGGAGTACATGCGGTAGAGGTCCGCAGCGAACAACGCAGCTTCCTCGCCGCCGGTCCCCGCGCGGATTTCCACGATGACGTCACGGCTGTCGTTCGGATCTTTTGGGATGAGCAGGATCTTTAATTCCTGTTCGCATTCTTCGAGCGATCGCTCCAATCCCTCGACTTCCTCCAATGCGAGCCGACGCAGTTCCTCGTCGTCCTCATGCCGGATGATATCGCGGTGTCCTTCGACGTCCTGCTTCAGACGCCGATAACGCAGGTACTCCTCGACAATCGGCTCGAGCTGGCTGCGTTCCCTGGCCAGCGTACGAAACAGCGACGGGTCCGCGCCCACTTCCGGTCTGCTCAGTTCCAGACCGAGTTCCTCGAAACGCGAAACCGTCAATTCCAGCTTGTCAAACATGTCGCTCATATACACCTAAAGGGTAAATATACTCAAATCCCCAATCACCGGCGCAGGGAAAAATCCGTCCGGTCACGCTTCCTGCTTCGACGCTTCCACGGAAGCTCTGATTATGGGATGCATGGCCTGGGAATGGAACTCCGTAACCTTTTTCCCGTATCACTGTCTTCATTAAATGACGATGCCCGCGATCCGGCGGGAATTTTCTTGTAAATGCAGTGTTAAGTATATAGATTACAATCCCTTTTCGAGAACAGGAGTCGGCATGAAATATATTGCGAACGCGTTCCTCCCCCTGCTCATTCTGGCCCTGCTGCTGCCTTCCGCCGGACCTGCCTCCGCGCAGAGTTTCCAGGTCGCGGCGATGTCGGCCGAGGCATCCGGAAATCCTGGCGACTATCTGGAAGTCAAGATTCCCGTGACCAACATTTCGGGCAAGGCGCTGAATTTGCGGATTGAAATCACCGACCGCAGCAATCTGCCCGAGGGATGGGAAACGCAGATCTGCTTCTTCCAGAACTGCTTCCCGCCCAGTGTGATACTGAAAGACGGCGCGATGGATGCCAATCTCAGCGAGCCGCTGGACATCGCGTTCTCGACCACATCGTCACCGGCAAGCGGTTCGGTGAAAGTCGTGGTCACCAATCTGGACAACACCGACGAGAAAGTGGAACTGACGTTCTCGGCTTCGACATTGTTGGCCTCCGCCGATCGTCCTGCGGCATCCGATCTTCTGCTTTCGCAGAACTATCCCAATCCTTTCTCGCTGACCGAGGTGCCCACCACAACCATCATGTACCGCATGGCCGAGGCCGGCAATGCCACATTGAAGGTCTACAACCTGCTCGGCAGGGAAGTGCGCACGCTGGTCAACGAGTTCCGTCCTATCGGGAGATCCTCGGTGACCTGGAACGGCCGCGACAACAACGGTCGCCTGCTTCCGGCCGGAATCTACATGTACAAGCTGACAACGAAATCGCAGACACTCTCGCGCCGCCTGATGATCACACGGTGACACAGCGCATCTCCCAACGTTTTTACGGAAGGCAGTCGGAATTGACTGCCTTCTTTTTTTGCTCTCCCGTATTTTCTAACTTTCCTCCGGACAACGGGTCGTCTGTCCGCAACCATCGGGTCGTCTATCCGCAACCATCGTATCACCAAACAGAAGCGCCCATTCATGCGCCGTATCCTGCTGAGTCTCGTCCTGCTGCTGTACACCACCGGCTGCGCCCCGCAGCTCTCCCTGCACGCACCCGCAACAACGTACCCGTCGGCGATCAACCCGCCCCAGGCCCCAGCCCATGGCGCTGGAACGCTGCCCGGACTGCAGGTGCAAACAAAAGACGGCGGCACCCTGCTGTTTGCCGACAATGGCTGGCGACTGACGCTGGACGGCATCGCGGGACAGGCCCTGGTGACGGATGCCCGCGGCCTGCAGTTTTCGGCCGATACCACGCTGTCGTACTGGGACGCTTCATCGGCTGTGTCGACCGGACGCGACAACACGATGAGCCAGTTCCTCCTGACCGTTCTCGGCGTCATTCTCGTGCTGGGACTCGCCGCCATCATCCTCTACGCAGCATTTCTCGCGACCGCTCGATAGATTTCCGCCACACCCCGACAGGAGGCCGACCATGGCTCGGCGCATTTCGTTGCTCCTCGCTGCCGCCACGCTGCTGGTATCCATGACCGGCTGCGGCACGCGCAGCATCCTGGTGCCGGTGACGCGGTACGCCGACATCGACCTGCGAGGCGTGGATACGCTGCTTGTCCTCCCTTCCGTTGCGGCCAACCCCACATTTTTCACACGCTTGATCGCGGAGCGACTGGATTCCCTGCTCCCCGCGCGGCTGGCGGAATATGTGCCTCACGTGGTCGCGGTGAATCGACTCCCCGGCGCGCCGTCGATCTTCGCGTCCGGAGGCAATGTTTCCCGACGCTCCCTGCGCTGGTGGAAGGAACGCGGTGTGGTCGGACTGCTGTTGCACGTTGCCATCGCCGATGGCCGGCTCAGCGAGCAGGTCGCCGCTGCGGAGATCCAAAGCACCCGCTCGCCAGGAAGCGTGAAATACGTGAGGCAGGGACGCGCCGAGGCGCTCAGCCGCATCGTGTTCGTGGATGCCCGCCGGGAGCGGCTGCTCTTCGACGATACGCTGCGTGTGCAGGCGAGAGACGAACAACATGCGACCGATAGCGACCCGCCGCCGCTGGAGGAACATCTCTTCGCCGAAGCGCTCGCCCGCGACATCGCAGGACGCATCGCCGATGCCACGCATCCTGTGCAGGACAGTGACGTGGTCACCTTCCTCGTCGATGACGCCTACCCCGAAATCAACACCGCCATTGTGCATGCCGAAGCGGGCCGATGGAAACAGGCGGTTGTCGTTCTTCGGCGCCTGGCCGAGACGAGAGGTGAGGAAAAAGATGCCGATATCATCTGGTATGACCTCGGACTGGTGCTGCAATACAACGAAAATTTCAAGGATGCGCTCGCGGCCTTCGACCGCGCCATCGCCCTTCGCAACAAGGGACGCTACCGGCAGGCGCGCGCGGAACTGCTGCAGCGCGAGTCGGAATACCTCGACCGCATCGAAAGCGACCGCCGCTGAACGTGACTGCCGCTGAACGTGACCGCCGCTGAACGTGACCGCCGCTGAACGTGACTGCCGCTGAACGCCCGGCGGCGCGTGCCCGG
>JAGTUZ010000189.1 GCA_018224415.1 Bacteroidota bacterium
AGATCCAGCTGTTCGTCGGGACGCCATGAATAGAACGCATGCGTCTCGCGATGCCGGTTCATGTAGCTGAGACCGATTTTGGTGTCATCGAGCAGGTACAGCAGCACCTGGCCGCCAAGCTGCCAGTTGTCTTCGACATTATCGGTGAACGTGTACTCGACGCTCTGTCCCGGAGGTGTCAGTCCGCCGCCGTACGCCATCACCTCAACGCCGTCGGCCACGCGGGCCTTGATCTGTGCGCCTTCGATGGTGCCATAACTCACGCCGGCAAACAGCGCCTGCCGGCCGATCTTGACGTCGAACACGTCAAGCAGGTTCTTGAAACGCAGGTACGCGTTGTACACGCGTACTCCGGGATCGCCCTTGATCCCGTCGCCGAGATCGGTGTATCCCTGGAGGTAGGTGTGGAAGGAGATGTCGTCCGAGCCGATGTTCAACTGCACATTCTCATAGGCGCGGATATGCGAGGTCGACTCGCCGTTTTTCATCTGCCTTTCCCACCCGTACGCCGATGTCACGAATCGTCCGTTGATCATCTGGGCCTGCAGGCCGGTCCCCGGAAGGACAAAACCAAGAACGATCGCGAGCAAGAGCAACCTGATCGCAAATTTCATGGGCTTCCCTCAGGTTGGTGAATAAGTAGAACGGCACCGCGCCGTCTTGTGGACAGCGCGGTGCCGAGTGTTTTTTAGTGCCGTGTTCTGCAAATCACGATGAAAGAGGTTTGCGGGACGGGAAACAACCCGTCGTTATTGGATCAGCTCTTGGGATGGGCGACCTTCGGCCAGTCCTTCTTCATGTCGAAGCCCTTGTAGGTGGGGCTCTTCTCGTTGTGGCAGGTCTTGCACTGCTTTTCGGCGGAACCGTCGGCAACCTTCGGGGTCTCCAGACCGAGCGCCTTGGCGCCGGCGAGATCCTTCGCGTGCTTGGTCTTGTAGGCGCTTCCGGCACCGTGGCAGCTCTCGCAGCCAACGCCATTGTCCTTGGCGGACGTCTGGTGGCAGGAGAGGCACCCCTTGTCCGTGATGGCCTTACCCTTGGCGATTTTGTCCGCTTCGGGCGTCTTCAGGCTTTCCATCGCATTGGCATGCACGCCTTTTTCCCAGGTCTTGTAGGAAATGCCGCCCATCTTTGCGTTGCTATGGCAGGCCTTGCACTGCTTCGATCCGATGTAGTTGTGGTTACTGGAGAAGGTGAATGCAGTCAGCACGGTAAACGCGAGGGCCAGTGCGAGGAACGATACTGCGTTTTTCATGAGATAAACCTCGGTATTGAAAAGAGAAGCTTGATGAATGGTCGGTAAAAACAGTCTCTCCGGGGTTGGTCGGCAGAGACTCCTGATACGCTCACGCCGACCTGCAGGTTCCCGCTCGGGATATTAATACCTGCTACTATCAAATGTACACACAGAAAGTCGATTACACAAATGACCGGTCACGGCATGAAGATCTTCACCGAATGCTGGGCGAAGGCGACGAGCGGACCAAAGTAGAGGCCGAAAAGGATGTTTGGAACAATAAACAGAATCGTTGTGACAATCACAAGGGGGCTGAGGGTGATCGGACTCGAATCTCCGTTGACCGGTTCGCGCAGGTACATGTTGCGGAACACCCGGGCGTAGTAATACAGCGAGATGGCGCTGTTGATCACACCGATGATGGCCAGCCAGATGTATTCCGCCTCGATGACCGCGGAGAAGAGCATCCACTTGCCGATGAATCCCGCGAAAGGCGGCAGTCCGGTCAGGGAGACCAGGAAAATCGAGAGCCCGACAGCGAGCAGCGGAGCGCGCTTGCCCAGTCCGCGGTAGTCGTCGATGTGTTCGCTGCCGGTGCGGTCGGCCACAACCATCACGACGTAGAACGCACCGAGATTCATGAAAAAGTAAATGAGGAAGTACAGAAGCATCGCGGCGATGCCGAGGTCGGTCATCACGACCGCGCCCATGAGTATGTATCCCGCATGGGCGATGCTGGAATAGGCAAGCATGCGTTTGAGATTGTCCTGCCACACCGCGACGAGATTTCCGAGCGTCATCGTGAGCACCGAGAGGAGCGCAAGCAGCATGTTCCATTCCACATGCGGCAGACTCACCCATTTCCCGACGTCGACGAGCGAGTCGAAAAACATCACGTAGAAAAACCGGATCATGATGGCGAAGCCGGCCGCCTTGCTGGCCACTGCCAGGAACGCGGTCACGGTGATCGGGGCGCCCTCGTAGACGTCCGGCGTCCAGAAATGGAACGGGACGGCAGAAATCTTGTAGCCGAAGCCGGCCAGCACCATGATGACCGCGATCAGCCAGGCCCAGATTGCATCGCCGTCGTGGGCGAACGCCCCGCTGGCCAGTCCGGCCTGGATCTCGTAGATGCTGAGCGATCCGCTGAGCCCGAACAGCAGCGACATGCCAAAGAGCATGATAGCCGATGCCGCACCGCCGAAGATCACATATTTCATGGCGGCCTCGCCCGAACGGTGCAGCTTCTTGCTGAAACCGGCGAGGATGTAGGAACTGATGGACACGAGTTCGATGGCGAGATAGATCATCAGCAGGTTCGACGCGCCGGTCATCAGCAGGAGGCCAAACGTCGTCGCGGCGATGAAGCAGTAGAACTCGCCGACCGTCTCCTGCCTGCGCAGTTCTTCGGACTGCATCGAAAACACGATGATCACGATGCCGGTCGCGAGAATCAGATATTTGAAAAACTGCGCGAATGGATCGATCGTGTACATGCTGCCGAACAGCAGTCGTGGGTCGCTTCCCTGGAAGGGGAGCAGCACCATCGTGATCACGAATCCGGCCAACACGAACAATCCGGTGGCCATTCCCGTCGAGGCACTTCCCTTCCTGCCGGTGGTGAATTCCACGATCATCGCGATGACAAAGGTCAGCGCCATCGCGATCTCCGGCCAGAAGGAAGGAATACTGTTGAAGATGTTCTCAATCATGAGGAATATACTCGTTTGCGTGTCGTCTTGCGTGCGTTAGAATCCGCCGAACAGCACGGGGGCGGCGTTGGCGTTGACGAATTCGACCAGGTGGCCGAGGGATGTGGACATCCAGTTCAGCGCCGGCGAGGGATACACGCCCAGCGCGATGATGATGACGGCCAGCGGCACAAGGGTGAACAGTTCGCGGCCGTTGACGTCGGTCAGCACGTCGTCCCACTTCTCCGGCAGCGTTCCCATGAACACGCGCTGGAAGGTCCAGAGCATGTAGCCCGCTCCCAACACGATACCCAGCGTGGAAAGAATCGTCCAGAGCTTGTTGGTCTGGAAGGCGCCGAGGAAGACAAAGGCCTCGCTGATGAACCCGCTCATCGACGGCAGCCCGATGGCCGCGAAGAAGGCAATCACCGTGAGGAAGGAGTACACGGGCATCTTGTTGTAGACACCGCCGAATTCGTTGAGTCCGCGCGTGTGGGCGCGGTCGTACAGCACACCCACCAGAAGGAAGAGCATCGCGGTGATTGTGCCGTGATTGAACATCTGGAATACCGCGCCGGTCATGCCCTGCACGTTGAGCGCCGCCATGCCCAGCAGCACGTATCCCATGTGCGAGACGGAGGAATAGGCGATGAGCTTCTTGAAATCAGTCTGCGCCATCGCGCACAGCGCGCCATACACGATGTTGACGAAGCCGAGAATCATCATCGGAATCTGGAAGTAATGCGTCATCTCGGGGAAGATCGGGAAGCTGATGCGCAACAGTCCGTAGGCTCCCATCTTCAGCAGCACGCCGGCAAGGATGACCGAGATGGCCGTCGGCGCCTCGACGTGCGCGTCAGGCAGCCAGGTGTGGAATGGGAAAATCGGGACCTTGATCGCAAAGCCGATGAACAGGCCGACAAAGGCCAGCATCCGGGCGCTGCTCCCGATGGTCGCGAATATGCCGGTTGTGACGTTCGCCGGATCCATCATCGCGATCATGTTGAACGTGTGCATCCCGGTCTGCGGATCGGTGGTGCTGAAGTACAGCCCGATCATGACCAGCAGCAGAAGCACGGAACCGGCCAGCGTGTAGATAAAGAACTTGATGGCCGCGTACTCGCGCCGGGGTCCGCCCCAGATACCGATCAGGAAATACATCGGCAGCAGCATCACTTCCCAGAACACGTAGAAGAGGAACATGTCGAGGGAAACAAACACGCCCATCATGCCCGTGTCGAGCAGAAGGAACATCGCGAAATATCCCTTGAGCGACTTCTTGATGCTGAAGGACGAAAAGGTCGCCAGAAAGCAGATCAGTGCGGTGAGCAGCACCATCGGCATCGAGAGGCCGTCGATGCCGAGAAAGTACTCGATGCGGATCTCGCCGAACCACGGTGTCGACGGGATGACGATCCACGGCAGCCGCTCGACGAACTGCATCGATGCGACGTCGTTGATGCCCGTCTTCGCGGTGTCGAAGACCATCCAGATGACGATGGCGAGGATGACCTGCAGACCGGTCGCGATCGCGGTCGTCGCCTGGATCGCGCGCTTGTTGTCTTTAGGCAGCAGGAGCACGATGATCATGCCCAGCACGGGCAGGAATGTGATCAAGGTGAGTATCGGGAATTGCATCAATCCTCCGGCATGTATGCTGTTACTTCAAACGTTTACTTGCGTGTATGAAGCGGATGCCCGGGGGCATCAGCGGAAAACATAGAACAGGATAACGACACCGGCCAGCAGGAAGGCGATGTACGCCTGAATCCGGCCTGTCTGCGATTTCTTGAGCACAATGCCGAAAAAGCCGGCCGCATAGGCCACGCCGTTGACCGCGCCGTCGACCACCCACTTGTCGAACAGTCCGCTCATGCGTGACTGCAGCATGGTGATGGTGGCCACGCCGTTGACGGCGCCATCCACGATTCGGGAATCGAACCAGTGCATCATCCTCGCAATGAGGTGCACACCGGGAAGCACAACCCATTTCTCGTAGATCTCGTCGAAATACCATTTGTTGAGCAGGAAGCGGTACAGCGGACCGGTCTTCTCCACAAGCCGGTCGGTATCAATCATCTTGCGTTTGTACACACCGAAGGCCACCGCGATGCCGGAGAGCGCGAGGATCAGCGACGCGATCATGGCCGGCAGATGCGACTCGTGCACCCGATGCTCAAAGGCCTCCTGCGAGGGATTCGCGGTCACCACACTCCCCTGCCCCACCGCTGCGGTGCGATCCTCCACTCCTTGTGCCACGGCTTCGTCCGTCACATCGCCCGGCATCACATCGCCCGGCATCACGTCACCATGCGTCACGTCACCATGCGTCAGGTCACCATGCGCGAAGGGATACCAGTTGCTGCCGGTGACGGTGGTCGGTGCGGGAAGCGAGGTGACGAACCAGCCACTCGGTCCGGAAAACGGATTGAAGGAGTAGAATATCCAGATCGACAGGGAGGCGAGCACAATGATCGGAATGGTCATCGTGGCCGGGGACTCATGCATATGCTGATGGATGTCAGGGCGTTTCGGCTCGCCGAAGAAGGTCAGGATGACCAGACGGAACATGTAGAAGGCCGTCAGGGCCGCGACGCCGAAACCGACGTACGGGACAAGCACCGCAAGCTGGCCCTGGAGACTGCCGAAGGCCCAGGCGCCGGCGAGAATTTCGTCCTTGCTGAGAAAGCCCGAAAACAGGGGCACGCCGGAAATCGCCAGCGTGGCGATCAGGAAGGTCGCAAAGGTCACCGGCATTTTTTTCGCCAGACCACCCATGTTGCGAATGTCCTGCGCATCGGTGTCGTGATCGTGGATCTTGTGCAGTCCGTGATGCATGGCATGGATCACCGAGCCCGAACCGAGGAAGAGACAGGCCTTGAACATGGCATGCGTCACGAGGTGGAAGAAGCCCGCCGTGAATGCTCCCACACCAAGCGCGAGGATCATGTATCCGAGCTGGCTGACGGTGGAATAGGCCAGAACCTTCTTGATGTCGTTCTGCACGATGGCGATGGTGGCGGCGACAAACGCCGTGATGGTACCGATGGAAGCGATCACGAGCAGTGCGTCGCCGGACATCAGCGGGAAGGTGCGGGCCACGAGATAGACGCCGGCGGCAACCATGGTCGCCGCATGGATCAGGGCGCTCACGGGCGTCGGACCTTCCATCGCATCGGGAAGCCAGGTGTGCAACGGGAACTGCGCGCTCTTGCCGATGGCGCCCATGAAGAGCAGGATGCCGGCGGCCGTAAGCCATGCGTCGCTGCCGAACGGCAGGTTGCCGGCGGCGATGTGCGCGAAGATCAGGTCGAAACGGAACGTCCCGTAGCTGACAAACAGAATCATGATGCCTATCCACATGCCGATATCGCCGACGCGGTTCATCAGAAAGGCCTTGGTCGCGGCATATCCTGGAGCCGGTTTTTCGTACCAGAATCCGATGAGCAGATAGGAACTGAGTCCGACCAGCTCCCATGCGGCATACATCATGAGGAGGTTGTTGGTCACGACGATGCCGAGCATGCTGAATGCGAAAATCCCAAGATAGGCGAAGAACCGGTGGTACTTCGGATCGCCGTGCATGTAGCCGATGGAGAACAGATGGACAAGGGCGGTGATCAGCGTGACAACAACCAGCATGATCGCGACAAGCCGGTCGATCAGAAGACCGAGCTCGATCTGCAAGGGAATGGTGTTGCCGAACACTTCGATGGTGGTCTTGAAATCAATCCACTTGAAGTTCATCTGTATCGGCGTCTGCGCGAAACCGTGGATGGCGGGCGTCTCCGGCAACGCGTAGACCCCGAATAGCACGGCAACCGCAAGACCGAGATTGAGGAACATGAGACCCGTCGCAATCGCGTCTCCCTTGCGGGGCAGCCGCTTTCCGAACGCCAGAAGCAGGGCGAAGGAAAACAGTGGCAGGAAAAGAATGATCAGGGTCAGTGTAAGCAGTGTGTCAGCGGTCATGGCTGTATTCGCACTCGTGATGTGTTCGCCAATTACATTCGTTCAGTCGGCGCCGGTCACTGCGCCGGGAGAATCTTGAATTCGATGCGTCGGTTGCGCTCACGGCCGGCCTCGGTCCCGTTGTTCGCGCGGGGTTGTGTTTCACCATATCCGCGCGCGCGAAGACGGACGTCGTTGATGCCCTCACCTACCAGGAAAAGCAGCACGGCTTCCGCGCGCAGCCGGGAAAGCTCGAGATTCGACGCGGCATCGCCGCGGCTGTCGGTGTGGCCGCTGATTTCGACCACCACCTCGGGGTTGTCTTTCAAGGTCTGCACCGCAGCGCCCAGTGACTCACGCGCCTGTGCATCCAGTTCCGCGGAGCCGTCGGCAAATGTGACGCCCTCGAGCACGAGAGTCTGTCCGGCACGAAGCGGTTCGGTGGTCAAGGGAAGCGTGTCGGGACAACCGTCATGATCCCGGTAATTGTTTACCGTTTCCGGCTGATCGGGACAACCATCCTCTCCGTCGACAATACCGTCGCCGTCCGAGTCGCGCTGCCGCGGATCCGAACCCGCGCTCACTTCCACTCCGTCAGGACTGCCGTCGTCGTCGCTGTCGGCCTTCAACGGATCGGTTTTGTGCCGAAGGACCTCGTCTCCGTCGGTCAGTCCGTCACCGTCGGTATCGGGATTGGTCGGATCGGTGCCCAGTTCCAGCTCGCGGCGGTCGTCGAGGCCGTCGCCGTCGCTGTCCTGACTTCGGGGATCGGTTTTGTGTACACGCACTTCCTCGAGATCGCTGATACCGTCGGAGTCCGAATCGTTGCGGAGCGGATCCGAATGCCAGGTATGCACTTCCTCGCCGTCGGTGAGCCCGTCCTTGTCGGAATCCGGGTCGAAGGGATCAGTACCGTAGGCAAACTCCTCGCCCTCGGTCAGTCCGTCACCATCGGTGTCGGGATTGGTCGGATCGGTTTTCTTCGCCACTTCCTCCATGTCGGTCAGACGATCGCCGTCGGTGTCGGTCTTGAGCGGATCGGTGCCGTGCACGTGGAGTTCGTCGCTGTCGCTGATGCCGTCACCGTCGGTGTCGGGATTGAGCGGGTCGGTGCCGATGCTCTCTTCGTAGGTGTCGGTGAGGCCGTCGCCGTCACGGTCGCTGTGTCCGAAAAGGTAGAACTGCACACCGAGCGTGGCGCTGCCCCATGAATCCGGAGATTCCGCGGACTTTGTCCGGTTGACCGCCCCGGCCAGATTGAAATTCTCCTGCACCACCTGACCGAGGCCGTCCATCATGTCCCTTCCGTCCCCGATGAGAAAACGGTAGCTGAAATCAAGGTTGATGGCGATATCGTCGCTCAGAAGAATGTCGAAACCGACGCCGACGGGTATGATGGTGAGCGTATTGGCGTCGGCCGGGAGGTTCGAGTTTTTTGTGACCACTCGCTCGGGCGTGTCGATGCTGAACGGCTTGCTGCCGAAAACCACATTCAATACCGGGTGATTGTCACCGAGCTTTGTCTCCGCGTTCGCGTTCTCATAGCGGAAAATACCGGCACCGGCGGAGATATAGGGATTCACCCAGCGTTCGGGAAAGAGGTTCACGTACACGCGCGCCTCGCTGAACCACAGCTTGTCCTTCTCGAACACCGGGTGGCGAAGTGCCTGGTCGTTCTCGGCCGCATAAACGTCCATGTCGGCAGGGTAAGCGAGTTGTCCGGACAACCTGGGATCCCGGAAAAATTGCCGGATGTAGAGGTCCTTGAATTCGTCACGCAGACGGCGATTGTAGACGTAATTGCCGAATCCCCCGTCGATCTGCACACCGAGTTCGGAAAGAATATTGTACCGGGCGTAGCCATACAGCATCGCCCCGAAATACTGGTCGGTGAACTCACCGAAATATTTCGTCACGCCGCCTCCGGCGCCGATGATCAGCATGCTCTCCGGATCCCAGGTGTACACGATTTTCTGGGCGGACGCCTGCGGCACAACAACCTGCGCAAGCGCAAGGAGCAGCGCGCCTGCACAGAGAAGGCGCGCGACCCGCGAGGCAGCGGACGGCACACACGGACGTGATTCGACGAAAGGGCGATATGGCCGTGTCTTGGTCATTCCTTGAGATCGGCGATACGGTCGGCTTCGACGGTGTTGTTCATTCGGTAGATGTGCAGCACGATCGCCAGTGCCACGGCCGCTTCCACGGCGGCGAGCACGATGACAAACAATGCGAACACGTGTCCGTGCAGGTTGAGTCCCTGGTAGCGGGAGAAGGCGACGAGGTTGATGTTCGCCGCGTTGAGCATGAATTCGATGCCCATGAGCATGAGCACGACGTTGCGACGCGTGGTCAGCGCAAGCACGCCGAGGGAGAACAGCACGACGCTGACAACGAGGTAATGGGTGATTCCGATTTCCATCATGACTGCACCTCCTCGGGCTTGCGCGCGATCAGGGCCGCTCCCATCACGGCGACGAGCAGCAAAATGCCCGCAACCTCGAACGGCAGGATGAACGTTGTCATGAGCAGTTCACCGAGTTCCATGGTTGTCCCTTCGATCTCCGGAAGGTAGTCACTCTGCATCCAGTTCACCGGCCAGAGGATGAAGATCAATGTCACCATCGCAAAGGCGACAACAATGGTCGCAGGAATGGTTCTCCCCACGCTGGCCTGGATCTCGACGTCCGTCACCTGCTTCGTGATCATGACACCAAAGACCAGGAGGATGAGAATGCCGCCGATGTACACCATGATCTGCGCCACGGCAATGAAATCGGCGCTGAGCAGCACATACAGGCCTGCAACACCCATGAAGGTGAACAACAGGGAAAAGGCCGCGTGAATCAGGCTGCGTGAGAACACGACGAAAAACGCCGGGATGAGCGTCAGTGCCGCAAACACGTAGAAGAGGATTGTGATTTCCATTGGCTCAATCGGTTTGGTTGCGCGAGGCTGTGCGTGCGGAACGGCACGACAGCTTCACTGTTATCCGTTGTTTTCCTGGGGAGCACCGCCGTCGCCTTCCGCGTTCTCGGCGGCTGCTTTTTCGGCGGCTGCTTTTTCGGCTGCCGCCTTCTCTGCGGCCGCTTTTTTCTTCGCTTCGAGGTCCGCGGCCTTTTTCGCGTCGGCCTCGGCCTTGGCGCGTTCGGCGTTCGCGACCTTCTCCGCTGCTTCCTCTGCGGTGAGCGTGGAGTAACGGTAGATCAGATCGTCACGGTTGTACTCGGAGAATTCGAACACGGGGGTCATGAAGATGCACACCGTCGGACACGGAGGCACGCACAGACCGCAGTAACAGCATTTCGCGATGTCGATGTCGAAGCGCGTCACCCACAGCTTTTTCTTGTTCCCCACCGAGGCCACACCCAGATCCTCTTCGGGCAGGGATTTGGCTGTTTCGATGGTGATGCAGTTGACCGGGCAGGCCTTCGCGCACTGGTCGCAGCCGATGCAGTCGTCCATGTTGACGTACAGACGGTTGCGCACCCGTTCGGGAATGTCGTGCTTCTCGTCTGGATACTGGATGGTCACGTTCTTCGTGAACAGGTGCTTCCAGGTGATTTTCATGCCCACCATTGCGGTGGCCAGGCCGTCGTAGATGTCTTTGAAATATCCGCTCATGACTTCTCTAGCTTTCCGAAAGATTTAGAGCACAACCACAAGGAAACCGACGATGAGTGCGATGCCGAAGGAGAACGGAATCAGCACTTTCCAGCACATGTACATGAGCTGGTCGACGCGCAGGCGCGGCAGCGTCCACCGGATCCAGATCATGACAAACACGAAGAACAGGCCCTTGAACACCAGCCACCCGAGCTGCTCGACCGCGGTCAGCCACGGAAGGCCGACAGCGTCGCCGAGATAGGCACCGAAGGGGCTGTTCCATCCGCCGAAGAAAAGGATCGACGTCACGATGGAGACAAGGAACATGTTGGCGTATTCCGACATGAAGAACATCGCGAACTTCATCCCGCTGTACTCGGTGTGGTAACCGGAAACGAGTTCGGATTCGGCCTCGGGGATGTCGAAGGGTGTGCGGTTGGTTTCTGCCAGTCCCGAAACGTAATACATCACAAATGTCGCGATGAAAAACGGCGCAAAAACGAGATTGACCCACGAGGCACTGAATACCGTGCCGCTCGCGAGCATGACGTCCTGCTTCGGTCCGCCGAAAATCATCCAGTTCCAGACCGGACCCGACTGGGCGGTGATGACGTCGGAGATGTTGAGGCTGCCGAGGAAGATGACAATGATGACCAGCGCCATGGCGGCGGGGACTTCATAACTGACGATCTGCGCCACACCGCGCATCGCGCCGTACAGGCTGTACTTGTTGTTCGATGCCCAGCCCGCCATCATGATGGCCGCCACGTTCAGCGAACTGATGGCCAGCAGATAAAACAGGCCGATGTTCAGATCCGCGCCGACGTACTGGCTGGAGAACGGAATGACCGCGAAGGCGGCATACGCGCTCATGAAGGAGAGATACGGCGCAAGATTGAAAAGGAATTTGTCCGCTTTCTCCGGAACGATGTCCTCTTTCTGCAGCAGCTTGAGCACGTCGGCCAGCGGCTGGATGATGCCCCACGGCCCGGTGCGCATCGGACCGAGACGGTCCTGCATCCAGGCAGAGATCTTCACCTCGCCGAGAATGGCCAGCAGCGCGTACAGCAGGATCAGCACCAGCGGCAGCGAGGCATACAGCACCAACGTCAGGAGATTGTCGCCGAGAAAGGATTGTAACAGTGCTTCCATGGGTATGTGCGTTCAGTGATGGCGGAATTAACGGTCCACTTCGCCGAGAACGATGTCGACGCTGCCGAGAATGGCAACGAGATCAGCGATCAGATGACCGCGGGAAATCTCGTCGATGACGCTGAGGTTGACGAAACTCGGCCCGCGCACCTTCAGGCGGAAGGGGTTGGCCGAACCGTCGCTGATGAGATAGTAGCCGAGTTCGCCGCGCGGGTTTTCGACGCGCGTGTAGATTTCGCCTTTGGGCGGACGGATGCGCTTCGGGATGGCCGACTGCACGTCGCCCTCCGACGGGAATGTCTCGAGCGCCTGCTCGATGATCCGGCAGCTCTCTTCCATCTCCCAGAGACGCACCATGTGGCGGTCCCAGGAATCGCCGAGCGAGCCGGCCGCGCCGTCGCCGACGATGACCTTCCAGTCGAAGCGGTCGTAGATCGAATACGGATCGTCACGGCGCAGATCCCAGTCCACCCCCGATCCGCGGAGCATCGGACCCGAACATCCGTAACTCAGGGCGACATCCGGAGGCAGCACGCCGACGTTCGCCGTGCGCTCGATGAAAATCTTGTTGTAGTTGAGCAGGTTGTTGACTTCGGTCATGGTCGGACGGAACTTCCGGATGAAATCCGCCACTTCCCGCTCGAAGCCGTTGTGCACGTCGTGCGACAGGCCGCCGACCCACATGTAGTTGTACAGCAGCCGCGCACCACAGGTACGCTCGAAGATGTCGAGGATGTACTCGCGGTCACGGAAGCAGTAGAGGAACGGCGTGAACGCGCCGATGTCCATGCCGAAGGTTCCGATGGCCACGAGGTGGGACGCGATGCGCTGCAGCTCGGCCATGATCACGCGGATGTACTCGACGCGCTCAGGCAGTTCGATGCCCATCAGGCGTTCGACCGCCAGCACGTATCCGTGGTTGTTGTTCATCGCCGCGAGATAGTCCATGCGGTCGGTGTACGGCACGACCTGCG
>JAGTUZ010000190.1 GCA_018224415.1 Bacteroidota bacterium
CTGCGAATACTGGTATGGTACGGGCGGCTGGTCGTACAAGGGCTACCTCGAACAGCTGGGCTGCGAGGTGCGCGTGTTCGATTTCCGGCAGCCGTATTTCACGCTGGGTGGCTCGCTGCCGCTGGCAAGCGCGGTGACGCGTCGCGTGAACCGCCGGCGGATGAACGCGGCCTTCGTGGCGGCGGTGGAGGAATTCCGTCCCGATGCGGTGCTCTTTCTCAAGGGCGAGACCATCTACGAAAGCGCGATCCGCGAGGTGAAACAACGCTTCGGACCGGTGCTGCTGCAGTGGTATCCCGATGGGCCCTTCAACGTGGAGAACCGCAACGCCACGCGCGACAGCATCGCAAGCATCCCGCTGTTCGACATCTACTACATCTACGCGAAGTCGCTGATGCAGCCACTGCGCGAGGCGGGGGCGAAGCGCGTTGAATATCTGGCCTTCTGCTACGACCCCGCGATGCTGCAGCGTCCCGAGCGCATCAGCGAGGAGGACCGCGCGAAATACGCCACCGACGTGGTGTTCGCCGGCACCTGGGAGCCGCAGCGCGAGTGGTGGCTGGAGAAGATCACGGAATTCGACCTCTCGGTGTGGGGAAACATGTGGGAACGCGTGCCCGAAGGCGCACCCCTGCGCGCCCGCTGGAAGGGCAACGCGGTGTACGGGGAGGAAATCTCCAAGCTCTTCGCCGTCTCCCGCATCCACCTGAATTTCCTGCGCGAGCAGAACAAGGATTCGCACAACGTCCGCACGCTCGAGATTCCCGGCTATGGCGGCTTCCTGCTCACGCAGCGCTCCCGCGAACAGGCCGAGGAGTTGTATGTGGAGGGGAAGGAAATCGCGTGCTTCGAGACGGTGGACGAACTCAAGGAAAAAATCCAGTACTACCTCGACCACGAAGACGAGCGCCTCGCCATCGCGCAGGCCGGCCACGAGCGGGCCGTGCGCGAACACCAGGCCATTCACCGCCTCGGGCGCATCGTCGATGACACACGCGCGCTGCTGGGTGGCTGATTCCCCGGTGCGCGAAGGCCAGCGATGAACATTCTCCTCCTGACATCCGACTTTCTTCCCAACATCGGCGGCATGGCGAGCCATGCGCTGGAACTGGCGCGCGCGCATGTGCAGAACGGCCATCGCCTCGAACTCGTCCATCCCGTGCACGGCGCGGGCGAGGACCACATCGAGGAGATGGAGGGCTTCATCGTGCACAAGCTCTTTGTCAACAGCCAGACGCCGAAGTGGAAACATGTGCTCTACATCCGCAAGGTGCGCGATTACGTGCGGAAACTGCATGCCGCGACGGCGTTTGACGTCCTGCACTGGCATGACCTGACGCCGAACTGCTGGAGCACCTGGACGCTGCGGAATGACCTCCCGCTGGTGTGGACCAACCACACGTCGAACTATCTCGAGATGTTCGAGACCGGTGTCGGGCGCACGAAAATCAAGCTCTTCCTCGGACATGCCGACGCAATCATCAGTCCCAGCCGCGAACTGTACGAGAAATCCACCGCGACCGGTATAGACCCGAAGAGGAATTTCTACATTCCGAACGGTGTGGACGCGGCGAAATTCCGTCCCGACAACAGCTTCGGCGTGATCGACAAGGATTACGCCATCGATCCCGCCCGGCCGGTGATCGTCTGTCCCCGGCGGCTCGAACCAAAAAACGGTGTAGAATATTTTATTCGCGCCGTGCCGCTGGTGCGTGCGGAGATGCCGGAGGTGCAGTTCCTTATCGTCGGCGGCGGATTCCCCGATGAGCGCAAGCGTTTCGAAGGACTGCTGCGCGAGGCGGGCGAGGCGCGTGATGTGTTTTTCACCGGCAATGTGCCCAACAGCGCCATGCCGAAATTCTACGCTCTGTCGACCATCGCGGCACTGCCGTCACTGATGGAAGCCACGAGCATTTCCGGTCTGGAGGCGATGGCGAGCGGACTGCCCCTGGTTGGCACCAATATCGGCGGCATACCCGAAATCATCGAGGACGGCGAGAGCGGCCTGCTGGTCGAAGCGCGCAGTCCCGAACAACTCGCGCAGGCGTTTCTGCGCCTGCTGCGCGACGCCGACCTGCGGCGGAGACTCGGTGAGGGCGCGCGCCGCCGCGTCGAGGCCGTGTTCGCCTGGCCCGAGATTGCGCGCCGCACAACCGCCATCTACGACGTCGCTGCCGCGCACTGGAAATCCCGTCACTGAGATCCACAAGACATGCCACGACCGATCAACGTACTCGTCATCAGCCACACCTACATCACCCGCATCGGGCGGGAGAAATGGCGCGAGCTCGCCCGGCTGTACGATGTGAACCTGAAGATCATCGTGCCGTCGGTGTGGAAGGACTATCTGTTCACCATCCGCGCCGTGGACCATGCCGACAACGAACTCGACGTCACTGCGCTGCCTGTGGCGTTCAGCGGCAAGGAGGCGGCGCATTTCTACAAGTCGGCCGCGCTCTGCATGCGCGACTTCACACCCGACATCCTGCATGTGGAGGAGGGCACCGACGCCTTTTCCTATTTCCAGGCGCTGGTGTACCGTCGCGTGTTCGCCCCGAAAGCGAAGACGCTGTTTTTCACCTGGATGAACTTCGAGAAAACGCTGCAATTCCCGTTCACATTTTTCGAACGCTTCAACCTCATCCGTTCCGACGCCGCCATTTGCGGCAACAGCGACGCGCGCGATATACTCCGGAAAAAAGGATATGAAAAACCGGTTCATGTCATGCCGCTGCTGGGCCTCGACGCGGAGCTGTTCCGCCGGCGCGCGCAGCCGGAACTCGCCGCCGAGCTCGACCTGCGCGGGACGGTGATCGGCTTCATCGGCCGCTTCGTGCCGGAGAAAGGCGTGATGAACCTGCTGGAGGAATTCGCCCGCCTCGAGGGCGATTACACGTTATTGCTCATCGGCGGCGGGGCGCTGGAAGCGGAGCTGCGGCGGCGCGCGGAGGAGTTGGGCGTGGCTGAGCGTCTGCGCATTGTCCTCTCGATTCCCCATGCCGAAGTACCGAAATACATCAACGTGATGGACCTGCTCGTGCTGCCCTCCTACACCGTTCCCCACTGGAAGGAGCAATTCGGACAGGTATTGGTGCAGGCCATGGCCTCGGAGGTGCCCGTGCTGGGCTCCACGCACGCCGAGATCCCGCGTGTCATCGGCGATGCGGGCTTCACCTTCGAGGAACGGAATTGGAACGACCTGCGCGCAAAGCTGCAGATGCTGCTGGGCGATGCGGAACTGCGCGCGGCCTATGGTCCGAAAGGACGGCAGCGCGTGCTCGACCACTACACCAACACCCGCATCGCCGAGAAGACCTGGACCGTCTACCAGGAGCTCCTCTCCACTTCCTGACCCCGCCTTCGCGTCGCTCCCGCCTTCGCGTCCGCCTTCGGCGTCGCTTCGGCGCGGCAGGCCGCTCCTCCACACCCCTCACCGGAGCATCACGTCCTCTGTATTTGTTTTCATTCCCCCCGGCGGTACTTTTGTATGTTCGCCCTGTCCGAAGTAGGGCAGGGAAGCATCACCACTCACCATCGACACGAGACCATGTCTGTCCTTTCAACAATCATCGCACGGTCCATTCCCTTCATTCCCCGGCCCATCGTTGGCTATTTCGCCAAGCCGTATATCGCGGGCGAGACGCTCGCCGACGGCGTACGCGTGGTCAAGGAACTCAATGTGAAGGGGATCATGGCGACCCTGGACGTTCTCGGAGAGAGCGTCAATTCACGCGAGGAAGCCGTTGCAATGCGCAAGCAGTGCGAAGGCGTTCTTCATGCCATCAACGAGCACAGGCTCGACGCCAACCTGTCCATCAAACCCACGCAGATCGGTCTGACCATCGATCACGATTTCTTCGAAGAGAACGTCCGCGTCCTGCTCGACATCGCTCGCGGGTACAACAACTTTGTCCGCATCGATATGGAGGATCATCCGTACACCGACGTCACCCTCAACATGTACAAGAAGCTCCGCCGCGATTACGGCGTGCATGTGGGCGTGGTGCTCCAGTCCTATCTTCGCCGCACGGAGGCGGATCTCCGTGACCTGCTCGCCGACGGGCAGACAAACATCCGCCTCTGCAAGGGGATTTACGTTGAGCCCGAGGCCATCGCCTTCAAGAAGCGTGAGGAGGTGCAGGACAATTTCAAGCTGCTCGACGAAATCGCGCTCGGCGAGGGTGCGTATGTCGGCATCGCCACGCATGACGACGTGCTGCTGGAGCATGGTATCGAGCTGGTGCGCCAGCTCGGGCTGAAGCGCGAGCAGTACGAATTCCAGATGCTGCTGGGTGTGCGCCACGCTCGCCGCGACCAGATTGTGGCCGACGGCCATCGCCTGCGTGTGTACGTGCCCTTCGGCGACCAGTGGTACGCCTACTCGACACGCCGCCTCAAGGAGAATCCCTCCGTGGCCATGCATGTCGTGAAGGCTATTTTCGGTCTGGACAAGTGAGCCATTGATCCGATTCTTTCAAAGTATCGCCCGGCCGGCGCTCGCCGTCCTGCTGCTTACGCAGCTGGTGGCCTGCAGCCGGCCGTCGCGCGAGAAGGATGAGCCATCGTCGCATGCGATCACGGTGACCGACGACCTCGGTCGCGTGGTGTCCGCCGACAGCGCCGCGCGCCGGGTGGTCAGCCTGGCGCCGAGTCTCACCGAGATGCTGTTTTCCGTCGGGGCGGGAGCACAGGTCATCGGGGTGACGCGCTACTGCGACTATCCGGAGCAGGCACGGCGTCTGCCCGCGGTGGGAGACATGCTGGCGCCGGACATCGAGCGCATTCTTTCCCTCGATCCCGACCTGGTGATGATCTCCGTGGAAGGGAACACGCAGCGCAGCTTCACTGTGCTGGAAGAACTCGGTGTGCGCGTTTTCGTGTCGAACCCGCGCAGCATGGAAGGGGTCTACAAGACACTCGGCGACATCGGTGGCCTGACAGGAAGGCAACAGCGCGCCCGTGCGGTGATTGATTCCCTGCGCGCTGCGCAGAGAGCGCTGCATGCCGGGCGTCCGCGCTCGGATCCGTCCGTGCTCATGCTGCTTTCGCTGCAGCCGCTCATGGCCGCAGGGAGCAGTACATTCATCGGCGAGGTGATCGCGATGGCAGGCGGACGGAATGCGACGGCCGATTTGCAGGGCAATTATCCCACGCTGAACCGAGAGACATTGCTGCGACTGGATCCTGACCTCGTGTTGTATCCTGATGACATGGGCATCGACGAGACGCAGATCCGCGGCAGCTTTCCGGAGTGGCGGCAGCTCCGCGCCGCGCGCGAGGGACGGATGTACCGTATCGATGCGGACCGCTACCTGCGGCCGGGTCCCCGGTTGCTCGAGGCCGCGGCCGAACTGCAGCGGCGGCTCGCCGAAACACCGAAAAATCAACGATAGGAAAACAGGAAGGACAGCCGCGGGGCTGTCCTTCCTGTTTCAAGCGTACCGGACCTACCGGTGCGATTATCCTTGTGGTATCGTTATGCCGGGGGTTGCCCTTTTTCCATCGCCAGTTTCTCGAGACGCATGGTCTGCGCGATCTCGCGTGGCATGTTCTCGGGCATCTTCCGCGTATCGATGTTGATGATGAAGCGGTCCCCGACCAGCACGGTGACTTCTGCATGTTCGCTGGAAATATCCCATTTCTCATAGGCGGGATACCCGGCAACTTCCGTCGTGCGTTCAAAACCCTCGGTGCTTTCGCGGTCGATTTTCATTTTCAGCCACATACGCACAGGTGCGTAGAGCATACCGATATAGGCGTAATCGAGCAGCTCGACGCGGGCGGACTTCCCTTCGGGGCCTTTGTAGTCCGCGCTTGCGGAGGAGTACGTCCATTCACCCATGGTGGACGTCTCGCCGCGGGGGTTTTCCTTTTTCATGTCGTCGATTTGTTCGGGCAGGTACGTGAGCAGGACCCTGAACGACACCGGCGGTTGCGGTTCACGGTTGGCGTAGGTGTCGGAGCTCATTTCCTCCGCCATGGTCTTCATGTTCTCTGCCGCCTCGGTGAGCTTGTCGAGGGCGCCCTTTTCTTCAGTGGCCGCACCGTCATCCTTGCCGCCGCAGCCCGCCAGCAGAAGGACGCCGAGCAACACCGGAAGGAAGGGAATCTTCAGGAAGGTTCTCATGGAATGCTCCTTGTCGTTGATGTTGATGTGCAGGAATACCGAAAAGTACGGGACCGTGGGTCAGGACGCAAGAGGCGGGGTAACGCCATACGCGATACGCTTTACGCGATACGCTGTAAGCCATGAGCCATCAGCCATGAGCCATGAGCCATCAGCCATGCGCCATCAGCCATCAGCCATCAGCCATCAGCCATGAGCCATGAGCCATGAGCCATCAGCCATTAGCCATTAGCCATGGTCAGTACTCGATGGTGCGTTCACGGGTGGGAGTGGTGTCGGGGCCGGAGGAAGTATGGACGGTGCAGTAGCCCGGGAAGTACTTGCTGTTGACGTACTCGGTGACGGTACGGGGACAGAAAGGATTGGCGAGATTCTGCGACTCGATGCAGATTTTTTCCTGCGTGATACCCTCGGGCCTGACGAAATCCTTGACCGGCAGCGCGATGCGCTTGTCGCCGTAGACATAATTCATGAAACGTCCCCAGATCGGGGATGCAGCGACACTGCCCTGTCCGTAGGAGCCGGTGAAGGTGATGCGGCGGTCGTCGAAGCCGGTCCACACGCCGGCCACGAGGTTCGGTGTGAAACCGATGAACCAGGCATCGGCATAATCCTGCGTGGTGCCTGTCTTGCCGCCTGCGGGACCGCTGAACCAGCGCCGCGTGCCGGAACCGGTGCCGCCGGCCACGACGGAGCGCAGCATGCTGGCCATGATGAAGGCGGTTTCCTTGCTGAGCACTTCGCGGATTTCGGACACCGTGTTCTCGATCACGCGTCCGTCTCTGTCTTCGATCCGAACGATGGAATATGGCTTGGCATAGATGCCTTCGTTGGCGAAGGCGCCGTAGGAGGAGATGAGTTGAAGGGGGACCACTTCCGAAGTGCCGATGGCGAGCGAAGGATACGGACGCAGTGAGGTCTCGATGCCCATGCGGCGGGCATAGCGCACGACTTCCTCGGCGGGGGCGATCTCGAGGATGGTTCGGATGGCCACGAGGTTGACCGAGTTCTGCAGGCCGCGGCGGAGACTGTACGTGCCGCCGGTTTCCCCGCCGAAGTTTCGTGGGCGCCAGGTCGATCCGGACCCGTCATTGAGGTTGATCGGATCGTTCGACACCTGATACGCCGGGGAATAGCCATTGTCGATCGCCACCGTGTAGATGAACGGCTTGAACGTGGAGCCCGGCTGGCGGCTGATCTGTGTGACGTGGTTGAGACCGTACCGGAAGTTCATTTCGGCGTTGCCCACCATGGCCTTGATCTCGCCGGTGCGTGGATCAATGGCGACGAAGCCCACCTGGATGCGCTGCAGTGTCGTTTTCACCGAGTCGACGAATCGGCGGTTCATGCGAAAGCGGATGGCGACGGCGTCGCGGGCGTCGGAATTCCCGGCGGCCTTGTACTCCGGCGTGGCACGGATGGCCAGGCGCAGGGCGTTGCCGAGGATCGCGCGCCGGGCGGGAGTCTCCCAGTTCCAGCGCGCGTCGAACTTCTTCTGGAAATCCGCGAGATGCTCCGCCACCGCCCGGTTGGCGTGCTCCTGCATACGGCTGTCGATGGTGGTGTAGACATTGAGACCGTCGCGGTACAGATTGAACCCGAATTTCTCCGCTTTCTCGCGCAGCTGCTGGCGGACGTATTCAACGAAATGCGGCGCGACGCCGGCGGATGTTTCGCGAGAGCGGGTTACGATGGAATCCCGCCGGAAACGGGTGTATTCCATTTCCGAAAGGAAGCCCTCGTCAATCATGTTGCGCATCACGGTGTTGCGGCGGTAGACGGCACCCTGGTAGTTGCGTCGCGGGTCGTAGTGGGTGGGATTGGAGAGCGCGCCGACGAGGAAGGCGCATTCGCTCACGGTCAGGTCTTCCGGCCGCTTGTCGAAAAACACCGCGGCGGCGGACTGCAGGCCATAGGCGCCGCGTCCGAAGGGCGCGACGTTGAGATACATGATCAAAATCTCGTTTTTTGTATAGCGCCGTTCGATCTGCACCGCGGTGAGCATTTCGCGCAGCTTGCGCATGATGGTCACTTCGCGCGTCAGGTACAGCAGGCGTGCGAGCTGCTGGGTGATGGTGCTGGCGCCACCTCCCCGGATGGAGAGACTGAAAACGCGGTCGATGACCACGCGGATGACGCCGCGCAGGTCCACGCCCCAGTGGTCGTAGAAGCGGCGGTCTTCCGTCGCGAGCAGTGCTTCGAGGAAGGGTTGCGGCACGCTGTCGAGAGAAGTCAGGCGCGAACGGTTTTCCTCGAAGAAGCGGTCAATGACGATGCCGTCGGAGGAGAACACGCGCGTCGCGTATGGGGGCCGCGGATTCTCGAGTTCCTCGAGCGAGGGGAGCCCCTCGGTCAGCGAGGAGAGGAACAGCCAGCCGCCGCCGAACACGACGATGATGGGAAGTGCGATGGACCAGAATTTGCGGGGTGTGACATTCATGCGTGGAACGTTTCCTGGTGTCCGTTTCGAATAGTATGCAGGGCGACGTCTCCGTCGCGGCAGACCGCATAGGTGTAATGGCGTATCCAATCACCGAGGTTGAGGTAGAGTCCGCCGCCGATGGCTTCGCAGCGTGGCAGATGGCGATGGCCCATGATGACGATGTCGGCACCTGCAGCGATGCGGCGTTCCGCCTCGATCCGCATGCCGTCGTTTTCGCCGAAGTTGCGCCCGCTGGTGTAGTCGCGGCTGCCGTGAGAGAAGCGGCGCGCGAGGCCGAACCCCAGGTCCGGATGCAGCATGCGGTAGAGACGCTGGGACAGCGGCGAGCGGAGGACGCGCTTGAGCCGGCGGTAGCCGTCGTCGCGGAGGGCGAGTCCGTCGCCGTGGAACAGGTAGAAATTCAGTCCGTGCGCGGTGAACGCAAGATCGTGTTCCACGACGCGCACGCCCAGGTCGCTGGAGAAAAATTCGCCTATGGCGAAATCGTGATTGCCAGCGAGATAGGTCACCGCGCTTCCGTCGCGGACCAGTCCTTCCAGCGCGGCATACAGGCGGTGATAGCCTCGCGGCACGACCGAACGATACTCGTACCAGAAATCGAATAGGTCTCCGACGATGTACAGGTCGGCCTGTTCGGCGGCGATGTCACGGAGGAGCGCGATTAACAGGCCGAGCTTGCGTGTTTCCTCCTCGGGAGCGCCGACGCCGAGATGCACGTCCGAAACAAAATAAAGGGGCCGTATGGAGCGATCATCTGGCATAGCGTTCAAAGATGCCGATACGGGTGTGGAATTGCAAGGCATAGCGGAGTCGGAGATATGTCAGAGCGCCAAATCTTTTTCCCGATCTATTGACATTGTGGGGGCAGAGTGCTATTCTATCGCTTGCATTCCCTTGCATCCCCAGGAGGAGAAGACGGGACGGTTCCCATTTTTCCAAAAACACACCCATACGAGTCCCAGCCCATCGGCAGGACGTGTGTAGCGCACTGTGCTCGTGCGTACAACCACCCTTCCGTTGCTTGACTTTACTTGAGGTAAGTCGTAGTTTGTGCTTCAATAGAGAGTTTCCACACAAATTTTCGAAATTCATCACTATTCATCATTCATAACCCCATCGGAGGAATCAATGAAGGTTGCTAGGCTATCCGCAGCGTTAGTGGCACTCGCTTTCCTGTGTTCCCTGACTGCGAACGCGCAGTTGAACCGGGAATTCGAGTATTTCATGTCCCCCGGCGCGCCGATCGTCGACTTCAGTACGACCTCAAGTTCGATCGACGTTCCAGACAATTTCACCATCAACTCGTTGTCCGTGCTGGTGGACATCGACCATCCTGCCGCGTCCGATCTGACGATCACGCTGTCGGGTCCCACAGGCAACTATACGATCTCGACGCAGAACGGCTTGGCCGGTGCGAACTACGAGAACACAATTTTCGACAGCAACCCTGGCCTCGCGATTCCCGGTATGGCCATCAATTCGCCTGCGAACGTCACCGCGTACTTCCGCGGCGTGTACACGCCCGAGAGCATGCTGCCGACCGCCGGCACAGGCAAGGGTCTATGGACGATCAACGTCACGGACAATCTGCTTGCCGACAATGGCACGCTCGTCCGCTGGGGTCTGGTTTTCAATCGCTACGACAACTATCGTGACATCCGCTGGGGTGTCGATCTCAACTTCCTCGGCCAGACCACGCTCAACCCGTTTGGCTACATCGACGACGTCACCCTGCTTCCGCCGTACACCGTGCTGGGTCATCGTCCGTTGAACAACCAGGTCAGTGCTGCGGCGTTGTTCCAGCTCAGCCAGACTCCGGGCATCGCCAACCTGACCGTCGATCACAAGTATCCCGGTGGTTCGGTCACCAACCTGTTTGATGCCGATATCTCCATTCCGGCGGAAAACGTCTATGCTCCCGTCGTGACGAGCGGCCTGCAGAGCGGTTGGGGCACGCACGAAGCTACGCTTGATTTCATGATGCGCGGCGATCTGTGGATGAGCCGTCCCGACAACAACTTGAAGGTCGAGTTCGATGTCACGCCGGGTTCGCTGGCGTATGACAACGGCATTGTGCAGAATACCCTCTATCCGGGTCTCATGGAATGTGACGCCAACGTGTACTTCATCTATGCGCCGCAGACCATCACCAGTGTGGATATCTGGCAGAGCAGCACCGTCGAGCTCGAGCCCATGGGTTCGACCTCGCGCATGAGCATCAACGTCTGGGACGCCAGTACCGGCAGCCTCGTGGCCACCACGGGTCCGCAGATGTTCCCGCCGCAGGGTGACAAGTGGGTTTCCTATCCGTTCTCGCCGCCCGTCACGTTGCCCGCAGGCGTGTACCGCGTCGGCCTTTGCCTCGATGCCATCGACGGTGCCTCCTTCGGCCCCGGTATCGGCATGGACCAGACCGGCAGCCCCTTCGAGCCGCTCGGTTTCCTCAGCAAGTATGCGGGCTTCAACCTGCAGCAGTTCTCCTTCGACGGTGGCGCAACCTGGTTCGAGGATGTCTTCCGCGTGTTCAACACCAAGATGATCCGCCCGAACTTCGTGCAGCAGTCCGACGTCGGTGTCATCGCCATCAACCAGACCAACGGCCTTGGCGGCCTGCAGGTCCAGGTGACCTTCGGCGCCTACGCGCATTTCAACTATCTGCCGAACCAGATGACCTTCGGCAAGGTGACTGTGATCGACAACAGCAACGGCAATACCGTGGGCTACCAGGAGAAGCGCGTGTATCTGACCGCCTCTCCGTACGTCGACACGCAGACCTTCACCTTCGCGCAGCTGACCAGCGGCAACTATACCATCCAGGCCGAGATCGTGCGCCCGGATGACGAGAACCTGATCAACAACATGTACTCGCGCACCGTGGTGATTCCGTTTGCCCCGATGGCCGTATACTACAATGGCACGCTCCGTCCCTCGCTGCGTGACCAGATCACTTCGACCTACGCCCAGCAGGGCATCGCCCTCGAGTTCATCGACCGTTCGGTCAACAATGTGACCTTTGATGGCGAGAAAGTGCTGTGGATCGGCGAGCTTGACAAGGCCACCGCCCAGATGGCTCGTGAATTCGCCATGAACGGCGGTGATTTCAACGTGCTGCCGAATGGCAACGTCAGTGTCAATCCGCTGACCGACCTCTTTGTGCAGGTCGCCAGTCCGAAGGAAATCGATGCGATGAACCGCGTGCTCGTCGCCCCGGCTGACGTCGAACTGCCGAACGCCGCCAACAGCTACATGGTGCAGAGCTTCGCCGATGCCAACAGCCCGGTCATGTCCTTCGGCAAGAACGAGATCGACCGTGACCGCATTGCCACCTTCTACAGCTGGGTGAAGAACGCCTCTCCCGCAGGTGCCCGTGACCCGCAGAAGAACGTCAGCGTCGAAGGAAACGACGAGGTGCGTGCCGTCGCCGAGCGCGTCGGTGACCTCGCCGTGGTGAAACTGCTCGTCAAGGATGCCAAGCCGGCCGAGCGCCGCTTCAACGACATCGCGGACGCCAGCAGCTTCGAAGTCACGCAGAACTACCCGAACCCCTTCAACCCGACAACGAACATCGCCTTCAACGTGCCGGCCGACGCCAACGTCACCGTGCGCGTGTACGACATGCTCGGACGCGAAGTCGCGACGCTCGTCAGCGGTTTCCAGAACGCCGGCAAGTACATCACGACCTGGGATGCCTCGAACAACCTCGGTCAGACCGTCGCCAGCGGAATCTACCTGTATCGCATGGAAGCCCAGCCGGTTGACGGCTCGGCAGCCTTCTCCGCGGTCAAGAAGATGGTGCTCACCCGCTAATCGCGGCGAGCAGAAATCAAAAAAACCCCGTCCATGTGGACGGGGTTTTTTTTGTGCGCCCGTTCGAGCATCGGAGCCTTCGAACGAGGTAAAAAAAACTCGCCCTCTCCCGTTAGTTGGCACGCGTGGGAGAGGGCGAATTTGTTGCACGGAGGTATTATGCAATCGAATGTTGATTCGATAAAGGTGCTGCGCTTGTAAGGTGCTGCGCTTGTAAGGTGCTGCGCTTTTGTATGGTCATTGGATCAGGTGTTCGAATTTTACTGGCTATACTGCGTGACCGGGATGGCTGTCCTGCTTGTCCGGGATTCAGCGATTGCCGTGGGACTTGCCGAGGAGCGTGAGGACGGAAGAATACGTCGGAGTTGCGGGTTCGGAGGCGCGATCGCTGTGTTCGTAGCGGATGTTCCCGGCCGATGCGACGAGCTGCATGGTGGCGCCGCCTTCGTGCACTTCGAGATACAGGCCGTGGCTCTCACGGGCATCGAGCACGGCGGTGGCGCCGGTCGATGGGTCGATAAAGCGGAGTACGTTGTCCTGAATCACGGCATCGAGTTGCAGCCGGTAGTCTGCGACGTACACGGCGCGATCGGTGATGCGTACGGTGCCGTCGCTGGTCTGGCAAACCATTGTGGTTGCGGTGTTCGGGTTGGTTCCGGTGTCCGGACTCTGGGCCCATGCCATTCCCGCGGCCAGCGGGAGCATCAGCAGCGAGGTGATGGCTGTTTTCAACATGATGCGTTCTCCTTTTTCTCTTGAGCGTCCTGTCGCGGGGATTGTTCGGAGCGGGGGACGCGATTTCTGCACTGCTCCCTGTATATGGAAATACCATGCCAAAATTAAAATTGCATGCTATTGCGCAGAAACAGGGGGGAAGAAGGCATCCCTGTGAATCAGAGGAACATTTTGTGAACGGGGTTCACAGAGAAGGGGAGAAGTGGAGAAGTGGAGAAGTGGAGAAGTGGAGAAGTGGAGAAGTGGAGAAGTGGAGATGGGGAGGGTAACCTCCCCTGGACAGCGGAATGGAGATGAAGGACTTATTTCAGGTCGACGCCGTTTTCCGGTTTGCCGATGGGGACGGCGCTGACGACCAGCTGGTTATCAGAGGCGAGATAGGTGGAGACGGCCTTGCGCAGCGCGGCCGAGGTAACACGCTGCTGGTTGGAGAGCAGGGTGAACGCAAGCAATGGCGATTCGGCATAGAGGTTGCCGAGGTTCAGCACGTCACAGCGACCGCCGAAGCCATAAAACGCCTCGAGGGGTGTGTAGAATTCCATTGCCGCGAGATTGCGCGCGGCGGTGAGTTCGGTCTCGGTGGCGCCCTGGGCTGCGATATCACCAAGCACACGCATGACCTGTTCGTACACCGGTTTCAGACGCGCTTCGGCCTTGCAGGTCACGGTGATCCAGAACGTCCCGGTGAGTTCGTTGGAAGTCTGTGAGACTTCGACGGACTGTATCAACGGATCGTTCTTGAGCAGGTTCGTGTACAGCAGTGAGGTTTCGGAGCCAAAGAGCAGCCGGGCGAGCAGTTTCAGTGTAGGTTCGTCAGCATGTCCGGCGCGCACGGTCGGGAACACGAGATGCAGCTGGTTGAAAGATATGCGGTCTTCCCGGATGAATGCGCCCTGGCCGACAGGAGAGAACGCGTCTTGAATGTTTGCCCAGCCGACGGGTTCTCCACTCCGGAGCTGCCCGAAATATTTTTCCACAAGAGTGCGGGCCTCCGCAGGATCGAAATTCCCACCGACGGTAATGAAGGCGTTGGCAGGGACGTGATAGCGCTCACTGAAACGTCGCGCGTCCCGCAACGTGAGGCTGTCCATATCCGAGATCTCGCCAATGGTGACATGACGGTACGGATGACCCCTGGCGTAGAGTTCGTCGAAGATCTGCTCGGTCAGCGTTCCCAGGGCCTGCTGTTCGCGCCGCTCATGCGCCTGTCGCAGATTCCTGACGATGGTCTCGAAATGATCCTCGCTGAAATTCGATGCGGCGTGTTGCATGCGGTCCGCCTCGATCATGATGGCCGCTTCGAGGCGGGTCATCGGAAACACCGAGGCGATACCGATCCAGTCGATCGACGTGAACGCGGAAATGGAAACCTGTTCCTCTGTCCGCAACCGGATCAGTTCTTCCCGCGGCACCTTTTTCGTGCCGAGCAGGAGCATTTCTCCCGCGATGTTGGCCAGACCCGAACGACCTGGCGGATCGATGGCCGAACCGGCATGATAGGCCATATTGATCGAAACCAGCGGGAGCGTCGTGTCGCGGTGGAGGACGACATGCAGTCCGTTGGGCAGGACGAATTTTTCAAAGCGGGGAGTGTAATCCTGTGCGGCCGCGGACACGGCGATCAGGCAGAGAAGGAGTGCGGATGCGGCAATAGTTTTCATCCAACCAAAATACCCCTCCAAGGCTATTCATTGCAATGCAGGATGGACCGCCCTTGCATTCCATCACGGCGAAATGTAATTTGAGGCCATCTCGGGGTGCTGCCTGAAACGCAGGCAGCTGAGAACACACCCGTCGAACCTGACCCGGATAATGCCGGCGTAGGGAAGGAAGTTTCCCCACACCGTTGTTTTGCGCGCGCAGGGTCTTTGTTCTGCGATTGCAAGGTCAACGGTTTTTTCTTTCCTCCTCTTGTGCCGCGCAAGGGTCGAGTTCCAGAATCACCAATCTCAGGAGAAACATCATGAGAACATTCTGGCTGCTCGCCCTGGCTGCGATCTTTTTCCTCCAGGGCTCTCATCTTTCGGCACAGTCCGTGCCGTCCATCACAACGCGGTCCATCGCTCCAACGCGGTCCATCGC
>JAGTUZ010000191.1 GCA_018224415.1 Bacteroidota bacterium
CGTGCGCGCGGCTGACGATCTGCTGATCGGTTCGGCGCATCCACAGGGGGGCAACACCATGAGCGACGATCCAAGCCAGGGCGTGGTCGACAGCCGATTCAAGGTGCATGGTTTCAGCAACGTATTCGTCGCCGATGCCAGCGTGTTTCCCACCAACATCAGGGCCAACTGCCAGGCGACCGTCATGGCGATGGCGCACCATGCATCGGGAGTGATCATGTCATGAATGTCATTCTGCATCCCCGCGCCGCGCCCTCCGACCGGGCGCGCATCTGGATCGGCGCCTTCGACGCGACCGCGGCTCCGCCATTGCGATGGTTTCTCGACAGCGTGGAGACGGTTCCGATTGCACTGCGTCCACTCAACAGCGTGCGTGGACACACGATGTTTCCCGCGGGGACCGACCTCGCGGTCACCCCGCGCGCCTTCGCCGGCGTGTATGAATTCCACGGCCTGCAACCTGGCACGAAATACAACATCGCCGTGCACGCAGGTGGCACGGGCGCGACACTGGACGTGCGTACGCTGCCGGCGTCGGTACCACGGCTGCTCGAAGACAGCTTCAATGTGCTGCTCGTGTCCTGTTTTCACCGGGATGAGGACCCCGCGGGACTCGCCGGCACCATCGTCTCGCAATTGCCGACACACGCACGTCCGCACCTTTCCCTGCTCATGGGGGATCAGGTCTATCTCGACCTTCCCACCCTGAGAAATTTCGCGGACAACGAGGCATGGCTCGCGGAGAAATTCGAGCGGGATTACGCGACGAACTGGCGCGACAAACCGGGATATGCCGAGATTCTCGACGCCGCGCCGAGCGTCTCGCTTCCCGATGATCACGAGTACTGGAACAACTACCCGCATCCGAGTCCGATGGTCGACAATTCGCTTTCCGCCGCCGGACGCGGGCGCTGGCGGCGACCGGCGATTGCGATGTACGAAGGCTTCCAGCTTCCCTACCCCGCGACGATCGAACAACCGCTTGTGCTTGATGTCTCACCGCTTTCGTTCTTTTTCCCCGACATGCGGAGTGCACGTGACGAGGGACGCGTCTGGTCGATGCATCCCCACGGGCTTGCGCGAATGCGGCAGTGGGTGGATGATGTGATTGCGCGTCGCGATTTCGCGGTATTTGTGTCGGGGCAGTCGCTGCTCAGTCCGGCAATGGGGTCCTTCGGCGGCGCGGTGCAGGATTACGAGCTGCCCAACTACCGCGACTATGGCGACGTAATGCGGCAGCTGGCGCGCCTCGCCGACGCCGGACTTCCAGCGCTGTGTCTGACAGGCGACGTGCACTGGGGACGCGTGACGGAGACGCGCGACGTGCGCACGAATCATACCGCCATCTACGAAATTATATCATCGCCCTCGTCGCTTGTCACCACCGTCGGCGCGGACCAGATTTCCGCGGTCGGCGCGTGGTTCAGCCGTCTTTTCGGCAGTCCGATCGCCTGGCCGCGACATTCGGATCCCGATCCGCCGCCCGATTTCCTCGCTTCCGACGTGCTCGCCGAGCGCTTTCGCTGCACCATGCTGCATGGCCAGCGCGGAAACCACGTCGCCCTGCTCCGTTTCGCGCGCAGCGGCGGCGCACTGCAGTTCAGCGTCACCTACTGGCCCATCACCCGCGACAGCGCGCTCGGCCGGCCGGTCGGGGTCGGCCCGTTCCAATTGAGAAGGACATAGAAAAGGAGATCTCCCATGATGAATATCCTGAGTTCCAATGCGGCAACACCGAGCAAGGGACTGCGCAAGGTCACGCGTGATCCCGGCGAGGACAACATATCCTGGCTCGAGAGAAATCTTTCCACCGGCGACGGAAGCGCGATCGTGCTGCTGGGAGGAACGAGTCCCACCGCTTTTCGTCTGCGCGTCGCGCAGGCGCATGTTCGTCATGATCTGTATCCCAGCTCGTGGTCGCATGCCGTCCTGCTCGACCGGCGCGCGAAGAAACTCGCCTCCACCCGGCTCTGGGAGATCAGCCTCGAGCCCCCGAAGGGCTACTCGTTTCCGCCGCCGACCAATGCCGTGCAGACCGCAACACTCTCGGCCTACGCCGATGCGCAGCGCTTTCCGAATATCGCCGTGCTGCATGTGCCGGTGCGGCATGAGGAGGTTCAGGACGCGCTCAAACGATTTCAGATGCAGCGCGCGGTGCTCGACACGGTGGATTTGCTCGTGCGTTGGCTTGCCTTCGCGTGGGGCGTGTCGTCAGCGGGGAATCCGCTGCTCTCCAATCACGGCATTCCTTCCGCGGCCATGCTCGATGTCGTGTTCGGCGCTGCGGGTTTCGACCTCACGCCCGGACTCGAAAGCCGCGCGAGCTGTCCTGAAGCCATCTGGCAGGCCGCGAAATGGTGGCATGAATATTACGAGAAACAGAATATCTCCCGGCTCGACGGCGCGTATGTAACGACGCACGAACTGCTTGCGGATTGAGCGGTAGGGTCCACTCGGTCCTTCCGGCCATGGGAGTCTCCTTTATGAATCGTCTGCGTAAATACGAAAGGGTTGACTCGGAAATATACAACGCGGCGATCACGAAGTACACATTCCGTCGGGCAAAAGGAAACGTCATGGGATCCGCTCAGTGATCGAGTCCCACCTGCGTGCCGAGGGCGGGATCGTAGAGATTCATCACTTCGCCGTCGCCACGTTCGGCGAGCATACGCGCGAAGCCGATGGTCGCGCCGGCGTCCCGGTCGAGCGCCTCGGCGTCGGAGGGAAAGATGCCCTTCCCCGCTGCCTCGAGCGCGCGTTCGAAATCGCGCCAGTGCCGCCAGCCGTCAGGCAGCGTGTCGGTACGGACGCCCTGCACCTTTCCGCTGCGTTTCCAGAGGCGCTCCCACCAAGCGGACGTCTTGAAACTCCAGCATTCGTCCTCCCAGAACACCTTGCCGTTCGCCTGCGGCGCGAGCAGATGCGCGGGCACGTCCACGATCTCCCGCATGAGCGCGGGCACAACCACACCAATCGCGGCGCCGGGACGCAGGAAGCGGGCGAGGTAGCCAAGGTACAACTCGTCGGTGCCGAAGTACTGGTAGGCGTCCACCGACACCACCGCGTCGAAGAATCCCTCGGCGAAGGGCAGGCTGTGCGCCTCGGCGCGCAGCGGAAACACGCGCGACCCGACACCGGCCTCCACCGCGCGGCGCCAGTTGTGGTCGGGACCGATCCACAGGTCCGCCGCCCACACCTGCACGCCGAATTCCCGCGCGAGAAAGATGCTCGTCAACGCCTTGCCGCAGCCGAGGTCCAGCACGCGACTCCCCTCCCGCAGGTCCATGCCTTCCGTCAGCCACTCCGCCAGCCAGACGGCGTTCGGACCCATCTGATTGTCCATCATCCATTCCGGATCATAGGATGAGGATTTCGGGAATTCAGGGCGGCGGAAGATCTCGGCGATGTCGGTCATGGGGAAGGTCCTTTGCTGTGTCCTGTAATCTAGGCGCGTGTCCGCCGATTTTCAAACCTGTAGCATGTCGTTGGTCGAAGGCGCTTGCGTGCGTGAAAAGGGAGGCCCACGCCTCCCTTTCCCGAACACCCGTGGACGTTATATGATTCTAACCCACGCGCGTGAACTGCACTTCGGCGGCGAGACGCACGTCATCGCTGACCAGCACGCCGCCGGCCTCGAGCGCGGCATTCCAGTTCAGTCCCCAGTCCTTGCGGTTGATTTTGCCGCTGAGCGAAAATCCGGCTTTCTCGTTTCCGTAGGGATCCTTCATCACACCGCCGAATTCCGCGTCGAGCACGACGTCGTTCGACACGCCCTTGATGGTGAGCTGTCCCTTGAGGCGGTAGGTGCCCTCGTCCAGCCTCGTCATTTCGCTGCTCTTGAACGTCATTTCCGGAAACTCCTCGGCGTCGAAGAAATCCGCGCTGCGCAGATGCTTGTCACGGTCGTCGTTGTTGGTGAAAATGGAAGCCGTGTTGGCGGTCAGCTCCACGCGCGCGCCGTCGAAGCTGTCACCATCGCTTTCCACCGTCGCGTCGAAGCTCCGGAACTCGCCCTTCACGTTGGTGATCATCAGATGCTTGACCTTGAACAGCAGTTCGCTGTGCGCGGGATCGAGTTTCCATTTGTTGCTTGCCATGTCATGCCTCGTGTATTGTATTGAATGAAACGGGATGTCTGTTATCTTCAATACAAAGCTACGAGACGGCAGCCGCCGCATCATTCACATAGGTGAAGAAGCGACGGAGGATCTTCCTTGAAAATTCTGCATGAAGCGCCGAGTTTTCAAGGATAACCGCAACGCGATGCCGGATATTGGGCGGTTCGTCCGGATCGCTTCACCCCTGTCCGGAGAGCTTCCGGCGGATGCGGCTGAGCGATTGCGGCTTGATGCCGAGGTAGGAGGCGATGAGATACTGCGGGATGCGCTGGGTGAAGTCGGGATGCAGGCGGGAGAATTCCTGGTAGCGTTCGGCGGCCTCGACGGAATTGGTTTTCGCGAGGCGGTATTGCAGGGCGACGAAGGCGTTGGTGATGAGCACACGGAAATAGTGCTCGAGCAGATGGCTGCCGCGGCAGATGGCGTCATAGCCTTCGACGCCGAGCACCAGGGCTTCGGTCGCCTCCAGCGTCTCGATGGTGTACAGGCCCGGCTGTCGCCGGAAAAAACTGAAGTGGTCGGTGATCCAGTAATCCTCGAGCGCGAACTGCACGGCGAAGCGCTCGCCCTGCGGATCGACCATCGATGAATACGCCGCGCCCTTGAGAATGAAAAACACATGCCGGCAGCGTTCGCCCTCCTCCGCCAGCAATTCCTTCCGCTCGAAGGAACGCCGGAACA
>JAGTUZ010000192.1 GCA_018224415.1 Bacteroidota bacterium
CAGCCCTGTCCAGAGCGTGAAACGCAGCCCACGCCTCTCGTCCGTGGTAAGGGGGCGCAATTCTTCTGCAGGAGTCTCCCCCTCATAAGGTCCGAGCCGCGGTGCGACGATCTTGTCCGTCACCCAGGTCCCGGCGATGGCAATGAAAATGGTGGATACAAAAAGAAAATAGTAATTCGCCGCCGCGTTCACTTCGTATTCCGGCTCGATGATGTGCGCGGCTTCCTGCGAGAGTCCGGCAAGCAGCGGGTCGATGGTCCCCAGCAGCAGGTTGGCGCTGTATCCGCCGGAAACACCTGCAAACGCCGCGGCCATGCCGGCGATCGGGTGGCGTCCAGCGGCCTGGAATATCACCCCACCCAGCGGAACGAGCAGCACGTACCCGACTTCGCTGGCGGTGTTGGAGAGAATACCCGCGAGCACGATGACAAATGTGAGCATACGCTGCGGTGCGGCGAGCACCAGGCGGCGCAACGCCGTACCGATCAGTCCGCTGCTCTCCGCGATCCCGATGCCAAGCATGGAAACGAACACGGTGCCCAGTGGTGCGAAGCTCGTGAAGTTCGTTACCATGGTCAGCAGAATGCGATGCAAGCCATCGACGGACAGCAGGTTGACCGGACGAATGGTCTCCCCTGTACCGGGATGGATCACGGAGATATCAAATTGCGCAAACACCCAGGAAAGCAGGATGACGAGTCCTGCAAAACCCGCAAACAGCGAAGCCGGATGCGGCAGCGCATTGCCAACCCTCTCGACAAGCGAGAGAATTCGTTCCATCATTCCCGCCCCGAATTTCTTCCGAGCCATGCAGACCCTCTTCATGCGTTGCATTGATGTGATTCTACCTAACCCCTGCCCCCTCCGAATAGTTCAAAAACCACGAAGACACCAGGACACAAAGAAAAACACGAAGGCCATTTTTTTGGATATCGCAACACTTCCAATCAGGAGCGACATCAAAAATAATCTTCGTGCCTTTCTTCGTGTCTTCGCGTCTTTGCGGTTTTTTCTTACCGGGCTTCTGCGAGGAAGGGATCCCGGACGGGGATGGCATGGTGGCGGCGGAACTGCCAGGCCGTCGCGAGCATGAAGATGCCGCCCAGGGCGATGACAGGCGCGAATTCCATCCACCCGATGGTCACTGCGTCGTGGTTGTAATTCGGCATCACCAGCCAGAACATGTCCAGCAGATGTGCGAACAGCAGGATCACCGCACCCGCAAGCAGCGTGTTGAGATTGCGCTTGGCGTCTTCCGACAGCAGCAGGATGAACGGCACGATGAAGTGGATCAGCAGCAGCAGCAGCGAAACGACTTCCCATCCATGCTCGAAGCGATAGGTGAAAAAGACAATCTCCTCCGGAAGGTCGGCATACCAGATGAGGATGTACTGCGAGAAGGCGATGTATGCCCAGAATACGTTGAAGGCGAACAGCAGTTTGCCGAGATCGTGCATCCGGTCGGAGGTAAGCCAGTCACCGAGCAGGCCGGCCTTGCGCAGGAACACTGCGATGATCGTGATCACCGCCAGCGTCCCCACCAGGGAACCCGCGAAATAATACACGCCGAAGATGGTGCTGAACCAGTGCGGGTACAGTGACATCAGCAGGTCGAAGGCCGCGAAGGTGATCGTCACGCCGTAAAAGATCGTGATCGGAGCGGAGAGCGTCCAGTTGCGCCGTGTCGGCTTGATATCGCTGCTCTTGTCCTGACGGAAGGAATTCCCCACGATCACGAAGTACATGACAACCCAGATGCCCACGTAGACAAACAGGCGCGTCACGAAAAACGGCACGTTCAGCCACGGCTGTTTCCCGGCGAGGATCACGTCTCCGGGCTCGGGGTGCACCCAGTGATGGTAAAGATGTCCGACACCGAACACGATCGGCAGCAGCAGGATGAAAAGCAGCGGTGTGAAACCACCCATCAGCTCGGGAATGCGGCGCACGGCGGCGCTCCATCCGGACCGCGTCAGGAATTGCAGCATGCTGAAAAACACGCTGGTCACACCGATACCGCCCCAGAATACAAAGGCGATGAGATAGTCAAAGAGAAAGCGTTCCATGTCCATCATCGCGGCGACCACGCTCAGGACGATGCCCACGGCGGTGGTGGCCACGCCGATCAGTTGCAGTCGCTTGACGAAAGTGGTTCCCGCGAGAAGGGTGTTGCTCGTTTGCATGTCGGCACTCGTTTGCATGTCCGGGCTCATGTTCATGTCGGCACTCGTGTTCATTTCAGTTTCCCGGCTTCGGGTTCGCGTTGGAGGCTGCCGCCGGAGCGGCGGCACCGTTCTGCGCAGCACCACCGTCTTTCGTTGCAGCGCTGTCCTGCGCGGCGGGCTTCGCGACCTCTGCGTATTTCAGCGGTGCCTTCTGCAGTTCGCGCACATAGTTGACGATCGCCCAGCGATCCTCGGGTTTCAGCTTGTCGGCATAGCCCGGCATGATGTTCTGTCCCGCGCTGATCACATGGAAAAGATGCGCGTCGGTATAACCCTTCGCGTTTGCCGCGGCGAGGTTGGGCGGTTTCTGCAGTCCCTTGCGCACGACCTCGGTGGTGTCCTGCCCGGTCACCGAATGACAGGGCGCGCAGAAGTTGTTGTAACGGTTCTTCCCGCGTCCGAGCACGTCGCTGATTCCGGCGAACGGGTTCGACAGCTCGGCTTCCGCTTCCTGGAAGGTGGTGTAGGGATAGATGCCGCCTTCGCGCGGGACGGTGCCCGGCACATGGTCGCGCATGGATTTCCTGTCGGCGAAAAAGCTGTTGGGCTGCTGCGCGCCGACCTTTGACTGGTACTGCATGTCGTAGCGGATCTGCACGGGCGGCTCGGTGGAGCGCAGTGCCTGGAAGTCGTTGCCCGCCCAGAGGACAAACAGCACGACAACAACGATGCCGGCCGTGGCAAGCGTGAGGATGAGGTTGCGTTTATTCTTCATCATATTCCACGGTTCGTACGTGTTCGGCGCCAAGGGACTCGAGAAGGCCGCGCGTCTTTTCCGCATGGAACAGCGGATCCCCCGCGTCGACGGTGACCACGAAAGCGTCGTCGGCGGTGCGGAGAAAATGCGGATCGTTCTGCCATTTCGAGAACCATTTCGGAAGGCCGTTGAGGGCAAACATGCCCACGACCGTTGCGATGGCCGAGAAAAGCACGGTCAGTTCGAAAGCGATCGGGATCGACGGTTCAAACGCGAAGAAGGGCTTGCCGCCAATGATCAGTGGATAATCGACCGCCCCGGTCCACCACTGCAGGTGCAGCGCCGCCGCCGCACCGACAACGCCCGCCACCAGCGAGATCCACGGCAGCACGGTGCGCTTGATGCCCATGGCGTGGTCGAGTCCATGCAGCGGATACGGTGTGTGGAAATCGAACTGCTGGTATCCCGCGCGGCGGATTTCCGCAGCGGCCTTGAGCACGAGATCAGGGTCCTGGTAAATTCCGGATATTCCGGCCGTTTTCTTCATATCTTAGGCACCTCCTCAGTGATGCCCGTGCTTCGGCTGCGCCCAGGGAAGGATGCCCTTCACCTCGGAAATGGCCAGCACGGGAATGAATTTCGCGAAGACAAGGAACAGGGTCAGGAACAGGCCGACCGTGCCGGCGAAGATCGACACGTCGACCCAGGTCGGCGTGAACATACCCCAGCTTGATGGCAGGAAGTCACGGTGCAGCGACGTGACGATGATCACGAAGCGCTCGAACCACATGCCGATGTTCACGAAGATCGAAATGATCCAGGTGATCAGCAGGTTGCGGCGGATGCCGCGGAACCAGAATAGCTGTGGAATGAACACGTTGCAGGTAACCATGGTCCAGTAGGCCCAGCTGTACGGACCGAACGCGCGGTTGATGAACACAAAGCGCTCGTAGGGATTGCCGCTGTACCAGGCGATGAAAAACTCGATGCCGTACGCGTACCCCACCATGAGACCGGTGGCCATGAGCACCTTGCTCATGTTCTCGATATGCTTGACGGTGATGAACTGCTCGAGGTTGAGCAGTTTTCGCGCGAGGATCATCAACGTCAGCACCATGCCGAAACCCGAAAAGATCGCGCCCGCCACGAAATACGGCGGGAAAATCGTTGTGTGCCAGCCCGGCAGCACGGAGACGGCGAAGTCGAAGGACACGATGGTGTGCACCGAAAGTACCAGCGGCGTGGAGATGCCCGCAAGAATCAGATAGGCCTTTTCATAGCGGTGCCAGTGGCGGTTGGCGCCGGTCCAGCCCATGCTCAGGAAGGTGAAGGCCCACTTGGAGATCTTGTTCTTCGCACGGTTGCGCAGCGTCGCGAAATCCGGGACGAGACCGACGAACCAGAACATCGCCGACACCGCGAAGTAGGTCGACACTGCGAACACATCCCACAGAAGCGGCGAACGGAAGTTCACCCACATCTCCATCTGGTTCGGCAGGGGAAGCAGCCAGTAAATGGCGACCCATGGACGACCGGTATGGATGATCGGGAAAATCAGTGCGCATATGACAGCAAAGATGGTCATCGCTTCGGCAGAGCGATTGATGGCGGTGCGCCATTTCTGCCGGAAGAGAAAAAGGATCGCGGAAATCAGTGTTCCCGCATGGCCGATGCCGATCCAGAAAACAAAATTCGTGATGTCCCAGGCCCATCCGACGGGCTGGTTGTTTCCCCAGACGCCAATACCGGTGAAGGCCGTGTACAGAAGGGTGAAAATGCCCCAGGCCGCCACCGCCCCGGTGACCGTCACCGTGGCATACCAGAGCTTCGTGGGCTTGCCTTCGACGACGCGGGAAACGGTTTCGGTAACATCCCCGAGCGAGGGGCGGCCTTCGACCAGTGGCTCGCGCAGCTCTTGTCTGTCGGCGGCCAACGTGCCACCGCCCTCGACGTTCCAGCTATCCTGGCGATGCTTGTCGGTCACGGTCTTCATGCAACTCCTCCGTTCGTATTGCGGATCTTCGCCTTGTAGGTGATCGAGGGAATCACGTTCAACTCGCGCAGCACGTGATACCCGCGATCGGTGGCGCGGCTCTTCGAGACGGCGCTGGACGGATCGTTGGTGTCGCCGAACACAATGGCATCGGCGGGACAGGCCTGCTGACATGCGGTAACCACTTCGCCATCTTCCAGCATGTCGCGTCCATCATTCTTCGCGTGATGTTTCGCCTCGTTGATGCGCTGCACACAGAAGGTGCATTTCTCCATGATACCGCGCATGCGCACGGTCACGTCGGGATTGAATACCATGCCCACCGGATCGCGCTCTTCCTTGTGGTAATCGAGATAGTTGAAACGGCGCACCTTGTAGGGACAGTTGTTCGAGCAGTACCGTGTGCCGACGCAGCGGTTGTAGGTCATCTCGTTGAGTCCCTCCGGGCTGTGCGTGGTCGCCGCCACCGGACAGACGTTTTCACACGGTGCCTTCTCGCAATGCTGGCAGAGCATGGGCTGCAGCAGCGTCTCGGGATTGTCATCGGCACCCGCATAGTAACGGTCGATGCGAATCCAGTGCATCTCGCGTCCGAGCATCACCTGCTCCTTGCCCACAACCGGAATGTTGTTTTCCGACACACAGGCGATCACGCAGGCGTTGCAGCCGACGCAGGCAGACGTGTCGATGGTCATGCCCCACCGATGGCCCTTGCTGTAATCGTGCGGCGTGGTGATGCTGACGGGCCGGTCGGTGTTTTTCTCCGTGCCGTACACCGGCAGGTCGTTGTTGTACAACGACGCGGGGTTGGCGAGAAAGGCAGCGAGTGTGCCCTCCTTGACGATGTCACTGCGGTCGATGTCATAGAGTTCGTCGCCGGAGAGCGAGTGGTGGTCCTGCGTGGTTGCGAGAGGATAGGTGTCACCGGTCACTTCGACGGTCACGGGCTGGTAGCCGATGCCACCGGTTCCGGCTGCGATCGCAAACGCGTTGGCGCCTTTTTCCGCCGCGACGCGGCCGCCTTCGCTGCGCCCGAATCCTGTCTGTGTGAAAATCACATCGTCGGCGACGCCCGGCTGCATGAATGCCGGCAGGCGCAGACTGCCGGACCTGGTTCGCACGATGACGACACTGCCGTTCACCGCGCCCAGACGCGCGGCAGTGGTTTTGCTCATCACGGCGACGTTGTCCCAAGTGACCTTGGTGACCGGATCGGGCAGTTCCATCAGCCAGCCGAGATTCGACCAGCGTCCGTCGTACAGCGAGTGACTCGGCAGAATGCCGATCGTCATTCCCTGCGTGGCGCTCTGCGCGGTGGCGCTCGCCGCAGCTTGTCGCAGCAGGCGCGACGCCCCTGCGGCGTTCCATGCAATCGAACGTGCCGCGGGTGCGACCTTGCTGTTGCCCGTGCGCAGGACGTCGTTCCAGAATCCGTCGAAGGAGGCACGACCGCTTCCGGGGAAGCGTTCCTCACGCCAGCGCCTTTGCACGTACTGGTAGAATGCGGGCGTCGCCTCGAAGTGTTTCTCGTCGTAGGCGCGGGCGATGCCGATTAGCGTGTCGCCGAGGGAGGGCTGTCCCTGATTGAGCGGAGCGATCAGCGGCTGCATCACCGCTTCGGAACCGTCGAACAGGCGGGCGTCCCCCCATGCCTCGAGGGAATGATTCACCGGCACGAAGATCGAACAGACCTTGGACGTCTCGTCCGCGTACTGCGAAAGCGAGAAACGGTAGTGCACACGAGAGATCAGGTTGCGGAACCCGCCGGCGGGCAGCGCATAGGCCGGATTCACGCCTGCGAAAACGAGCACGCCTACGCTTCCCGACTCGAGTTCCTTTTTCAGCTCTTCGATGGCCGGACCCTTGACCTCACTGTGCGGAAGCACGTGATGGGGATCGATGACACGTCCTTCGCCGATGGCGCCGATCACCTGGTTGAGTAGCACGCCAAGCGCATGCGTGTGCGCGGGCAGATGGCGACCGACCATCACGACTGACGGACGCGCAAGCAGATCGTCGGCGATGCGCGCAAGCGCGGGGAAGCGGTTGTTGCCGCGTCCGGCCAGCAGCGTGGCGACGTCAGCGCCAACCGTGCCGCGACCGCGATCGATCACGATCTCGTGCAACAGCGCAAGAAGGAATTCGTCGATCTCGCCCGGCTTGATGCGGATACGTGTGTCGGCGTTGGAACCGGTCATTGTCATCGCGGCCTCGACTGCGTAGAAGCGGCTCATGTCAGGCGCCCCGGTCTCGGGCTTCCGCCGCTTCGCGAACTGCCGGATGTGGTACAGAGATTCCGGGTCGGTACCGAGGAAGTCGCTCTCGATGCCAAGGATCACCTCAGCGCGCGAAAGGTCGGGGACGAATGCCGCGTCGATACCGAGCAACTGGCGGTTGGCGAGTGCCGCGCCATCGGCGACGATGGCCGGCCAGGCCACGATGCGTGTGGCGGGCAGCAGTTGCTCGACTTCGGCATACAGCCGCGTGAGCGAGGGCGAGGCATGCTCGTCGACGATGATGCGCACACTCTTGTCCTTCGCGGTCACCTCGCGGATCGCGTCGGCCATGCGGCGCATGGCGTTGAGCGGCGTGGAGTCGCTGTTGTTGACGGTCGGACGCAGCATGCGGTCGGGATCGTACAGTGCGAGCAGCGAGGCCTGGGCAAAATGGTTCGACTTCCCTGCGCTGACCGGACAGAGGTCGTTGCCTTCGATTTTCACCGGACGTCCCTCGCGGGAACGCACCAGCAGGCCCGAAGCGAAATTGCCCTGGCTGAAGACGGTCGCGAAATGGTTCGCCAGGCCTGGCGTAATATATTCCGGCTTCCTGACGTAGGGCACGATTTTCTGTTCGGGGCGCCGGCAGCCGGTTGCCGCGAGCGCGGCCGAAGCGGCCAGGAGTCCCATGAACGTCCGCCGCGTTATTGACGACGCGCCGCCGACCGGCTCGTCGTAGTCAGCGGGAAATTCGTGTTTCAGCTGTTCGAGCACGGCCGGATCCTTGCCCAGCTCATTGAAACTCTTCCAGTACGTTTTATTTCTTGTATCCGAATCTGACATACCGTTATCTGCGATAGTGGTGACTGGTGTCCGCCCGG
>JAGTUZ010000193.1 GCA_018224415.1 Bacteroidota bacterium
CGATTTCGGCCGCTGACACGGAGAACTGCGCAAGGAAGGCCTCGTCCTCCGGCGCGAGCGCGATGGCTTCCGGAACGGTCGCATCGAAATTCTTCCCGGCAAAATGCACGGTGCGATTGACGAAGTTGCCGAGAATGTCGGCGAGTTCGTTGTTATTCCGCGCCTGAAAATCCTTCCAGTAGAAATCGCTGTCCCGTGTCTCCGGCATGTTCATTGCCAGTGTGTACCGCAGGGGATCCGCAGGGTAGCTGTCGAGGAACTCGTTGAGTTCGATCGACCATCCCATGCTCTTGCTGAATTTTTTGCCTTCGAGATTGAGGAATTCGTTTGCCGGCACGTTCCCGGGAAGCACGTAGCCGCCCTTCTCCATCAGCATGGCGGGAAACATCAAGCAGTGAAAGACGATATTGTCCTTGCCGATAAAGGGCACGTACCGCGTCGACGGGTCACACCAGTATTCCTTCCACTTGTCCGGAGCGCCCATGCGCGCTGCCCATTCCTTGCTTGCGGACACATATCCGAGCACTGCCTCGAACCATACATAGATAACCTTGCCGTCTTCCTCCTCGCCCGGCACCTGGACGCCCCAGTCCATATCACGCGAGATCGGACGGTCTCCGAGACCCGCTTTCAGCCAGGAGCGCACCTGCTGCAGCACGTTTTCTTTCCAGACGCCCGCATGCTTCTCGATGTATTGCTCGAGCTGCTGCTGGTACCTGCCGAGTGGGAAATGCCAATGCGACGCTTCCCGGATTTCGGGGTGCGCGTCGCTGAGCAGGCTCTTCGGATTGACGAGTTCGGTCTGGTCGTAGTACTTGCTGCAGTTCTCGCATTGGTCGCCGTAGGCACGTTCGTACGCGCAGTGGGGACAGGTGCCGATCACGAAACGGTCGGGCAGGAACATGCGTGCTTCGGGATCGTAGAGCTGCTTCTCCTGACTGCGTGTGAGCACACCCTTGTCGCGAAATTCGGTGAACCATTCCCGGGCGGTTTCGTGATGCACGGGCAGTGAGGTGCGGCTGTAATTGTCGAAACTCATGCCGATGCGCTCGAACGCGCGCTTGTTGAGTCCGTGATAGCGATCGATGATCTCCTGGGGACTGACCCCTTCCTTCCGTGCGGAGATGAGGATGCTGACGCCGTGTTCGTCCGATCCGCAGATGTACAGCACGTCACGACCTTTCAGTCTTTGAAAACGCACGTACATGTCCGCCGGCAGATAGGCGCCGGCCAGATGTCCGAAATGAATGGCTCCGTTCGCGTACGGAAGTGCCGAGGTGACGAGAATGCGTTGATGTTCCATGAATGCGCCGATACAGGTCAAGATGGACGAAATACGGAAAGCGTGCCTTCCGGAGTAACAGAGAAGTATAGGCAATTCGTTCTGGAGGAGCAACATGGGTTGCTTCTCCACCGTTCCCGGGCGTGTCCCTTTGCTTCCCGGGTGCGTCCGATCGAAGCCGAATTTAAACCAGGACAGCGCGGGGGGTGTCCAAGCGCAGTATCGTGTCCGTCCACCGTCGCCACGACCCGATGATCCGGGGTGTCGCCTCCCGCACTGTCACAGTGTTGTCTCCGCGCCGCTGCAATGATCGGAAGAATGCCATGTCGTGTGTACTTTCCCACAACTATGAACAGTCCGCAAGACACCGACATACTCGAAGCCTGCAGACGGGGAGACCGCGCCGCTTTCAACCAGTTGGTGCGCCTGCACCAGGACCGCATCTTCCGGGTGGTACGCCGGATGATCCCGGATGCGGACGACGCGTGGGATGTCGCACAGGAGGTATTCATCCGCGCGTACGAGAAGGTGGCGGAATTCCGCGGCGACGCGCAGGTGTCGACCTGGTTGTATCGTATCGCGGTCAATCTTTCACTGAACCACATCCGTCGCTCCAGGCTGCGGCGATTTCTTCGCATCGACGATGGAGAGCACACGCTGCAGGACGATGGTCCATCGCCGTCAGCGAACATCGAACGAATGGAATTGCGGCAACTCGTCGAGCGAGCCATCGAGACGCTTCCGAAGAAACAGAAGGCCGTGTTCGTCCTTCGCTATCACGAAGAACTTCCTTATGAGAAGATCGCCGCCGTACTCGGCACCTCCGTCGGCGGATTGAAGGCCAATTATCACCATGCCGTCAGGAAAATCGAAGCCTATGTCAAGGAACATCTGTAGAATCTGCGATGACCGTCTGGCAGACTACGTCAACGGGAAACTCGATAACGAGGAGGTGCGGACCCTGCGCGTGCATCTGGAAGGGTCTCCTCCCTGTGCCGAACGAGAGCGCGTGCTTCGTATGCTGTTCGCAGAAACGCTTCCCCGTTCTCCGTTCCCTGAGCGTCTCCCGGATGCAGGCAGTTTTCTCGCCGGTGTGAATGCGGGAATCGACCGTAAGCTCGGAGCGCGTGCCTGGTGGGTTCCGGCGTCCCTTCGCCCGTTCCGTCCTGCCCTTGCCGCCTCACTGATCGCGACCCTCATGATCGTCGCCGCAGGTGTCGCGTATTTGTCCCTGTCCGGACGCGAGACAACCAGAGGAGATCTGTTTTCCGGCCTCCTTACCGCAGAGGACGTGAGCGGTCTCGAACGTGGTGTCGATGTCGCACCACTGCTTGGCGAGATCACTGTCAGCGGGCTCGATCCCGTCGTGGACACGCGCTTCGACGATCTCACCGTAAACGGCGGGCTCGCCGGACTCTCCGACGAAATGAATCTGACCTTGCTCGAGGATGTGCCGTACTCCGCGGTCGTATCCGCCAGCCTCGAGTACATCAGCCCCCTCGACGCCGCGGAAGCCCTGGACGAAGACGAACTGGAACAGATGATCGGGACCTTGAAAAACCACCAATTCACTCTCTAGTGAGAATACCATGAAACGCATTGCACTCCTTCTTATTATCGCCTTGTCCATCACAATGATCACTGTATCGGCTTCGGCGCAGGACGGCCCCCCCATCCCGGAAGGCAAACACCGCGAACGGCTTGAGCAGCTGCGCCGCATTAAAATGATCGAGGCGCTCGATCTCGATGAGGAACAGGCCGTACGCCTCACCGTACGTGAAAAGGATTTCCGCGAAAAGGAACGCGGACTCCTGGAGCAACGAAAGCAAGTGCTGCAGGATCTGCAGTCCCTCGTCGAGAAGGGTGCGGACGATAACGCCCTGCGCGCCCAGCTCGGAACGCTTGTCGAGATCGGGACCCACATCGTGCGCGAGAAACACACCTACATTTTATCCCTGAACGATTTCCTCAGTATGGAACAGATTGCGAAAATGGTTCTCTTCGAGCAGAAATTCACTCAGGAGGTACGCCGGCTGCTGGAGAAGTCGAGACACGGCTCAAGGCGATGACACCCATGGTGAAAACAACGATTCGGACGACGACGGCTCCCCAGGGGAGCCGTTTTCGTATAGGAAAAAACGGCGCAAAAGCGTAGTTTTTGAGAATGAAACAGATCGCGCAACATATCAAAACCGGTGCCATGAAAGTGGCCGATGTCCCAGCTCCCGCCATCGGTCGCGGCATGGTACTTGTCAAGAATTATTTCTCGGTCATCAGTGCCGGGACGGAAAAGACCTCGGTGGATTCCCGAAAATCTTCCCTGCTCCAACGCGCGAAAAGCCAGCCGGACGAGGTGCGGAAAGTCATCGACGAGGTCAGGAAAAACGGACTCGCGCGCACCTACAAGCGCATCATGGGGAAACTGGATTCCCATGCCGGACTCGGCTACAGCACCGCCGGCGTTGTCATCGCGGTTGAAGAAAGCGTGCAGGACATCGAAATCGGTGATCGCGTCGCCTGTGCCGGCGCCGAATACGCTTCCCACAGCGACATCATCGCGGTACCACGCAACCTCATCACCCGCATTCCCCAGGGCGTGTCGATGGAAGCGGCCGCCTACACCACCATCGCCGCCATCGCCCTGCAGGGCGTGCGCCAGACCGCGCCGCTGTTAGGAGAAACAGTTGTTGTCATCGGCCTCGGCCTGCTCGGGCAGTTCACCGTGCAGTTTCTCAAGGCGAACGGCTGCAAGGTCGTGGGAGTGGATCTCGACCCTCTGGCCGTGACCATGGCCTTGCGTTCCGGAGCGGATGTAGCACTGCACAGAAGCAATGATCCCGTTCAGAGTATCGTGCAGTCAGTCAGCGGAGGACACGGCGCCGACGCCGTGATCATCACCGCCGGCACATCGAGCAACGATCCGATCGAGCTTGCGGGACAGATCACGCGCGAACGCGGCCGCGTCGTCGTGGTGGGAGCCGCTACGATGAACATTCCGCGCGGTCCCTACTACATGAAGGAAATCGAGGTCCGGATATCCCGTTCCTACGGCCCCGGCCGCTACGACAAGGATTACGAAGAAGAAGGGTTGGACTATCCGATCGGCTATGTGCGTTGGACTGAAAACCGGAACATGCAGGCCTACCTCCAGCTCCTCGCTCAAGGCCGGATGAACACCGATATTCTCACCACGCATCGTTTCCACGTCGACCGGGCGCTCGACGCATACAACCTGATCGAGGGAGACAAATCGGAACCCTATGTCGGCATCGTGCTCGCGTATGACGACCTCGACGAGCAGGAACTCCGCAGCATGGCCCGGGCGGCAGCGATCCCTCCTGCGCCGGTGATCTCGCCCAATCGCAGCTCCCTTACGATCGGCTTCATTGGAGCCGGCAGTTTTGCTTCGGGATTCCTCCTTCCGCACCTGAAGGCCATGGGCGACGTGACACTCGACACGGTCTGCAATCGTAGCGGCCTGACCGGATCCGACATGCGCAACAAGTTTGGCTTCCGACGCTCGACCACGAGTCCCAAGGACGTGCTGGAGGACGAACAGATCGGAACAGTGTTCATCGCCACGCGGCACGGGCAGCACGCACCCTTCACGTACGAGGCCCTGCGTAATGGCAAACATGTGTTTGTCGAGAAACCGCTGGCCCTGAACGAGCAGGAACTGCTCCCCATCGAAGCACTCTTCACGACGCATCCCGAATTCCAGGGAAAGGTCCAGCTGATGGTCGGCTATAACCGCCGATTCTCTCCGTTTGTGCGGGAGATGCGCGGCTTCTTCGAAGCGCAGCGGGAACCGTCGGTTGTGCACTACTTCGTCAACGCGGGTTTCCTGCCGAAGGATCACTGGACACAGCATCCGACCGACGGTGGTGGACGCATCGTTGGCGAGGTCTGCCATTTCATCGATACGATCCAGTATCTGACCGGCGCACTGCCTGTGCGACTGAGCGCCGAATGCATCAACACCGACAACGAAGCGGTGACCCCCTTTGACAATATCAACATCACGATGCGCATGGACGACGGGTCCGTCGGCATCATCACCTATGTCTCCAACGGCGACGCGTCGATCCCGAAGGAACGCATCGTCATGTCCTGTGGCAACGCTACCGCGGTGATGGACAACTTCAGCACACTGACGCTTGCCCGCGCCGGCAAGCAAACAAAGAAAAAAGGTGCTGGCGACAAGGGGCATCAGCACGAGGTCATCGCCTTCATGAACGCCATCCGGAAAAAGACGACTCCGGTGATTTCCCTGGAAAGCCTCATGGCCACCACCCGGGCGACCTACGCGGTGCTGGAAGCGCTGACCAATCATTCCGTCGTGTCGATGCCGGTGAAGGACCAACGCGGATGAGTCTTCTCGAGGCTGTGGTTCTTGGCATCGTGCAGGGACTGACCGAATTCATACCCATAAGCAGCACGGCGCATCTGCGCATCGTGCCGGCATTCTTCGGATGGGAGGATCCCGGTGCGGCCTTCACGGCCGTCACGCAGATCGGCACGCTCATCGCCGTGCTCGTGTTCTTTCGCCGTGACATCGCCACACTGTCAGCCGCCTTTGTCCGTTCCGTGCTCGCGATGCAACCGTTCCAGAGCAGCGACTCGCGCATGGCGTGGTGGATTCTGTTCGGCACGATCCCGATTGGCGTGTTCGGTCTGCTGTTCAAGGAGCTGATCGAAACCGATTTCCGGTCCCTGTATGTCATCGCTTTTTCGCTGATCGGCCTCGCCCTGCTGCTGCTGGCCGCTGAGCGCCTCGGCAAGCGAAGCCGGTCCATGGACGGCATGCGCTTTTCCGACACCCAGCTGATCGGTCTTGCGCAGGCGCTTGCCCTGATCCCGGGAGCCTCGCGCTCCGGCACCACGATCACAGCCGGATTGCTGCTCAATCTCCGCCGCGAGGATGCAGCGCGCTTCTCCTTTCTGCTCAGCATTCCGGCGATCGGCCTCAGCGGTCTGTACCAGCTCTATGAGTTGCGCAATTCGCTTGTCGGGGAGATCGGCATTGCCCTGCTCATCGCCGTCGTGGTGTCTGGCATCATCGGATATCTGTCCATCGCGTTTCTGCTGCGCTACCTGCGAAACCACAGCACGGGGCTGTTCATCGGGTACCGCATCATCCTCGGTATCGTGATTCTCGTTATGATTTCAATGCAACATGTACAACCATGAAAAGGAAAACAATATGCGCATAGCTCGTATTCTCACTCTCTTAGTCCTCGCCCTCGCCCTCGGGCTGTCGACCGCGACGGCCCAGAATGCCAAATCATCGAAGAAAAAGGAGAACGCCGTGGAGAAGGAAATCGTCGTGATCGAAACCAACATGGGGACCATCGAACTCGAGATGTACCGCAAGGACGCTCCCAAGACGGTGGAGAACTTCGTGCAGCTCGCCAAGAAGGGATACTACGACGGTATCATTTTCCACCGCGTGATCAATGGCTTCGTGATCCAGGGCGGCGATCCGACCGGCACGGGCTCGGGCGGCGAAAGCATTTACGGCAAGAAGTTCGAAGACGAGACCAATCCTTCGTCAGAAATCTACAAGACCGGCTACAAGCGCGGCGTTGTGGCCATGGCAAACGCCGGCCCCGATACCAATGGCAGCCAGTTCTTCATCTGCCACAAGGACGTCGTGCTTCCTCCGAACTACACCATTTTCGGCAAGGTAGTTGACGGTATGGACACCGTCGACAAGATCGCAACAACGAAGACGGGTCCCGGCGATCGCCCGGTGGAGAAGATGGTCATGAACAAAGTCTCTCTCAAGAAATAGGATCTTCTTTATCCCGAGAGCGGAAATACATTGACCGACAGGGACTTACAGCAGCATATCGCAAGAAAATCCTTCCTCCCCGTCTATCTTCTGTACGGGGAGGAGGATTTTCTCATTGAGCGCCGTGCGAAGGCTCTCGCCGAGGCCGCGCTTGACGGCAGTGATCCCTCATTCAACCATGACATCTTCCGGGGTACGGAACACAAGGCCGAAGAAGTCACGATCGCAGCCAACGCTTTTCCCTTCATGGGCGAGAAACGGGTGGTGCTTGTACGGGAGAGCGATCCCCTGCTCAAGCAGCGCGCGCTGTTGCAGTATGTGCAGCAACCATCTCCCGACACCGTCCTTCTGCTCTGCGCAGGTCCGCTGAAACCTTCCCGCACCCGGAGCAAGAAAAGCGTCGGAGCGACGGACCTGCTGACCTTTCTCCGCGAGGCGGAGCGTGGGAAGACGCCCACTGGCTCGGTCGTGGAGTACAAACCGCTCAAGGACGCCGAAGCGTTGCAGTGGATCGTGCGCGAGGTGGAACACGCAGGCAGGCGCATCTCTCCCGAGGCCAGCACCGTCGTTCATGCACTTATTGGAAACGGCGCGCGCGAACTTTCCTCGGAAATCGAGAAACTGCTCATTGCACATCCGGAACACGCCCGGATCGCGGTCGAAGACGTGTACGACCAGCTCGGCGCTTCCCGCCAGTACAATGTTTTCGAACTGGCCAACGCCGTGCTCGCGCGCGATGCCCGCCGTTCTCAGGAAATCCTCCAGCATCTGCTTGTATCGGAGGAGCCGCTGATGATTGTGAACGTCCTGTTCCGTCAGATA
>JAGTUZ010000194.1 GCA_018224415.1 Bacteroidota bacterium
AAGCACACGGGCGACGGAGCTGTCGAAAATCGCGGGCACGGCGGGCAGCACGCGTGTCTCGTACTCGAGCATACTATTATAGGTGCGGAGCAGAATTCTCTGTCCGTCTGGGTGCAGGTCCGCCGCAGTCACAAGCCGCCAGAAGGAAAAATCGAAAGGCAGACGGAATGTTGCGATCCGCGTAAGCTCGGCCTCGCCCCCGTTTCCGGGCCAGGCGGCCGCGAACACGGCACAGGTCGTCCCATCTTTCTCGAGAAGAAGCAGGCGTCCGTCGCGCGGGTCCACGGCCAGGGCCTCGCAGTCCCTCGCGCCGTCGGCGTATCGGAACCGTGCCGCTTCGGTCACGATGGTCAGTGCGCTGTCGCGCCAGGCGGGATCCAGTGCCGGCTCGCGCAGGCGATACACGGTCACATACTCCCGAACACTATTGTTGTCCCCGACATCGCCGACGTAGATCCACGACGTCCCGTCGATGGTCACTGAGGCCATATCTTCCCAGTCCCGGTTCAAGGCGCCCTCGAGACGGCAGACTGCTATCGTGCGGCCGAGTGTGTCGACGGCGAAGATTCGCGCTTCGTCGCCGCTGTCGTTGTGCATCCAGAAGATGCCATCGCGCAGCCGCGAGGCGGTGATGCCGGATATCTCGGTGAGCCGGCTGTCGGCGATGGTGCACAGCGTTGCCGGCGCTGCGTAGACGATCACGCTGTCACCCTGGCCTGTGCTGTCGGGAATGCCGGTACTGTCGGCGGGCGCGACCGGCGCGTCGTCTTCGGAGCAAGCCGACAGCGGTGGGAAGGAGGCCAACAGCAGGGTACCGAAGAGGGCAGGAATGAGCGGCAGAAGAAAACGCAGGCGTGATCGCATCCGGGTTCCAGAAAAGTCGTACTTTATATGTTGGCAATATACTCATCGGCGGTTTTCCGGCCTCATCAACGCGGAAGCATGAAACGAACGCCTCTCGCCATCATTTTCGCCATCACCTTCATCGATCTGCTGGGTTTCGGTATCGTCATCCCCATCATTCCGTCGTATGCGGAGGCGGGGTTCGGCGCCAGCGATGTGATGGTGGGACTGGTCGTGGCGAGTTTTTCGCTCACCCAGCTGTTTTTCACACCGCTGTGGGGACGCCTTTCCGACCGCATCGGACGGCGGCCGGTCCTGCTGCTGGGGTTGCTGCTCACCGTTGTCAGCTACGTTTTATTCGGCATGGCGCAATCTCTCGAGATGCTGGTGTTCTCCCGCCTGCTCGCCGGTGTGGGAGGGGCCAATATCTCCGCCGCGCAGGCGTACATTTCCGATGTGACCCGTCCCGAAGAGCGGGCGCACGGCATGGGTTTGATCGGTGCCGCCTTCGGACTCGGCTTTGTGTTCGGTCCGTTCATCGGTGGTGCCCTCGTCGGATACGGCTACGAGATTCCCGGTTTCGCGGCGGCGGCGATTTCGGCCGTCGCGCTGGTGACCGCGTTTTTCGCGCTTCCGGAATCCCTTCCCCGTCCCGGACAGGAGCCGTCGGATGGGGCAACGCCGACAACCGCCGTTTCCACATTCACCCCACGCATGCTCTTCGAGGCGCTCCAGCGCCCTCGCATTGGAGTGTTGCTCCTGCTGTTTTTTCTCATCACCTTCGGGTATGCCAATATTTATGCGACCTTCCCGATGATTTCCACCCGCCAGTTCGGATTCAGCGAACGTGAGGTCGGGTACCTCTTCGGTTTTCTCGGTATCATCGGGGCAATTACACAGGGCGGACTCATCCGCGTGCTGGGTGATCACTTCGCCGAGCGGCAGATCTTTCTCGCAGGTGCGGCCCTGACATCCATCGGATTGGCGGGCATTCCCTTCACCACGGGCACGGGCACCCTGCTTCTGGTGCTGGCGGTGCTGGCGCTCGGCAGTGGCATGACGGCTCCGAGTTGCCTGAGCATGATTTCCCGCCATGCCGACGACCGGCAGCAGGGTGGCATTCTCGGCATCAACCAGGCGATCGGCGCGTTGGCCCGCGTGCTGGGTCCGATCTGGGGTGCATTCGTCTTCCAGATATTCGGCATGTCGTGGCCGTTTCTCACCGGAGGGTTTGTGCTGCTCGCCGTCGTTGTCCTGGCCCGCTATGCCCTGTGGGAGAGCCCTCCCGCGATGACAGGTATTCCCGAACGCAGCGACGGACATTCATGACACAACGCACACTTTACCGCCTCATCGAATCGATCGGATCCCGTGAATTCGCGTCCGATGAAGAAATGCTCGGCACCATTCTCGACGAGATCGTGCAGAGCGAACGCATCACCGTCACCGGTGGCCGCGTCTGGAAGCTGCTCCCCGACGCGAAAAAGTATCGCCTCGTCTACGAGAGCGGGAATATCGAATCGGTGGGTACGGGGTTTGAAATCCGGCTGAAGGGCTACGCCGTATTCGAGCAGGTGGCCCGCAAACGCAGCGTGCTCGCTGATGAGACCAACCGCGATCTGCGTCGGCGCGGTATCATCAAGTACTCCGCGACGGGAATCGGCAGCCGCATCACCATCGGCGACCTGGCCTACTACGAATACATGATGGCATTCAACACCGCCGAACCGGATCCGGAGTTCAAGTATCTCCTGAGCATCGCCGGCCAGGCGGTGACGCAGATGCTGACCAGCCGCCGCTCGGAGGCGGAAAAGCGGAGCCTGCTATCCGAAATGGAACTGGCGCGGGACCTGCAGCGGCGCATCCTGCCCGAGCACGAATTCACCTTCGGGCGCTACGATTTGTACGGTGTGTCCATACCGGAGAAGACCGTCGGTGGGGATTTCTTTAATTACTACTCCACTCCGGGTGACGACGACCGGATGGCGGTGAGCATCGGGGACGCCGCCAGCAAGGGATTCTCCGCCGCCGTGCAGGCGTTGTTTGTCTCCGGTGCCCTGATGATGAGCGTCGAGGCGGAGAGCAAGATTTCCTCGATGCTGCGCCGCATCAATACAATCAACCGGCGCATTTTCCCGCACGAGCGTTTCCTCACGCTGTGTTACTGCGAGCTGTTCGACGGCGAAGAGGGACTGATGCTGTACTCGAACGCCGGGCACTGCAAGCCGATCCACTTCCACGCCGCAACCGGGACGTGCAGCGAACTCGCGGTAACCGGCCCTGTGATCGGCCTTCTGCCGGACGCGCATTTCAACGTGACCAACACCAATATCGCGCCGGGTGACGTCCTTCTCATGTATACCGATGGTATCAGTGAAGCGAACAACGGGGAGGACGAGTACGAGGAACACCGTATCATGGACGTCCTTCGCCGCTCGGCGCAGCAAAGCGCGAAAGACATCTGCCTCGAACTGATCCAGGACGTGCAGACCTTCAGCGCCCAGGGTGTGTATTCCGATGACAAAACCGTGGTCGTGATCAAGCGACGGCACTGATCCCCAAACTCGTCACATCCAGCAAAGATATTTATGCGAATGCACCGAATCATCTCTGTCCTCCTGCTCCTGTTCCTGTTTTCTGGACGAATGTCCGCGACCGAACTCACCAGCCTCCGTGTTGTCAGCGGGCCGAAGCAGTTCAGCATCCCCGCCTTCGTGCATCATAGCGTGCTGTACGCATCGCTCGACGAACTGAGCAAGGGCTTCGCGTTCCGCACCTACGAAAGCACGGAGCACGGCAAGATCGAAGTCCGTATCGGCGAACATCGTCTCAAGATGACGGCCAGCAATCCCTTTGTTGTTGTCCTCTCCCAGCGCGACAACACGGTCAGCGAAGTCTATCAGCTTCCGGCCGAGGTCATGCGTACGCGGGTCGCCTGGTACATGCCCTTGGCCACCGTGCTGCCCCTGCTGAGCCGTGTCTGGGGGCAGTCCCTGCTTCTGGACCAGACGAAGGCGGAACTGACCGTCACCGCCACGGCCAGTCCCGTCGCCCGTGTGACCGGCACGCCTGCGGGGATGTCCACCGCCGTGCCTCCACCTGCAGCCCCCGCACCCGCAGCGTCGGCCTCCGCAGCGTCGGCCTCCGCAACGGTGTCAGGGGATACAGACGGAGAGGCCGCCCTCGCTCCGCGGCAGATCGCCGCAGAGCGCGCCTCGGCCTTTGACGTCGCCCGCGTCAGCGTCGACACGCGGAAGAACGGTACGCTGCTGCGTATTCACACGCGCAAACCGGTCAAGAACTACCAGAGCGAACTCAAGGATGGCCGCCTGGTTGTCACACTTTCGGGCACAAGCGTCGATGTCAACGAGCTGCGCCAGACCCCCACCGACGGTGAAGGGGTGACAGCGGTCGAGGCCGAACAGCTGGGTGCCAACGTGCGCATCACCTTTACGTTGAACGAGCGGTTCACTTCAGAGAAGATCAGTCGTGATGTGAAGACCGGCGATCTGCTTGTCTCGTTGTTCAGGGATGTGGAAATGGGGAAAATCCTCCACGACGAGAAAAGCGGGAAACAGGACCGCGACCGCAGCAAGTGGAAGCTCGATTGTATCGTCATCGATGCGGGCCACGGCGGCAAGGATCCCGGCGCCATCGGCGTCAGCGGCATCAAGGAGAAAAACATCACGCTGGGGATGGCCCTGAAACTGGGAAAGCTCATCGAACGCGAGATGCCCGGCGTCAAGGTGGTGTACACGCGGAAGGACGACACCTTCATTCCCCTCGACAAGCGCGGCCAGATCGCGAATGCCGCCGAAGGCAAGCTCTTTGTCTCGCTGCACTGCAATTCCACCGAACGCAAACCTTCGTCGGCCCGGGGATTCGAGGTGTATATCCTTCGTCCAGGAAGGACGGACGAGGCCATCCGCATTGCGGAGTTCGAGAACTCGGTAATCAAGTTTGAGAAGGATTACGAAAAGCGCTATGCCAAGCTGGACAACGAAAGCTTCATCCTGATCAATATGGCGCAGAGTGCCTACGCCAAATACAGCGAGCGTTTCGCCGAACTGCTCGATGACCACGTGAGGAAAAGTCCGAAGATCAAGAGCAAGGGCGTGAAGCAGGCAGGTTTCTATGTGCTGGTCGGCGCGTCCATGCCGGGTGTGCTTATCGAGGCCGGGTTTCTCAGCAACCATGCGGAAGAACAATTCCTCTCTACCAACGACGGACAGGAACACATCGCGAAGCTTTACTTCGACGCCATCAAGGCCTATGCGAAGGAGTACGAGGCAAGCCTGAAGAACTGACGGCGAAAAAATGGGGGGCCTCCTGTGCGGGGGGACCGGATCGGCTTGACAACGGGCCAATCGCTGGCTAGATTGTCCCCTAACGAACACTGAACGGAGCAGTACCATGCGGAAGATTTTTCGATGCGCCTGGTGCTTCGAGGTCAACGAGATCGTTGTGGACATTTCGGGAGGGGAGGATCAGGTGTATGTGGAGGACTGCCAGGTATGCTGCAGGCCCAACACCATCCATGTTCGCATCGACCTTGCCACGCGACACGTCGTCGTCGAGAACGAAGCCGAAGGGTAGTCGGTCTGGATATCCACATTGAGGAAGGGTTGCCGCGTCCAGGGAGGGACGGGAGCCAACGATCAGTGTATTCTTGAGAGTTCGATAGCGATGCATCGGTCCATGACCACCTGCAGTCCCGCCGCCTCGGCGCGTTTGCCCGCCTCCAGATCCACCACTCCCAATTGCGTCCAGATACAGCGTGCATTGATGTTGATGGCCTCATCGACAAGCGCTGCGACAAACTCGGATCGCCGGAAGACATTGACGATGTCGATCGGCCCCGGCATGCTGCCGAGGTCCGGCCAGCACGGGATGCCGTTCCACGATTCGATGGTGGGATTGACCGGGAGCACGGTGTAGCCGTGCTCGAGCAGGGTCATCGCGACCTGATGGCTGCTGCGCCAGGGGTCGGGGGAGAGTCCCACGACGGCGATGCGTGAGCTCGCGGCGAGGATGGAGGCGATATTCGTGTTCATGGTTGCAATATACTCTGTCAGGCCGATATTCATTGACATTTCCGACCCCTCGTCGTAGTTTTCATAGTTGAGGATTTCCCGGATTTCCTTTCCCCATTCCTTCCGCACGCAGATTCAGCAGAGGTTTCCATGCGTCACGGTACGATTGTCCTATCCTTATTCTTTTCTATTGTTCTCGCCACAACCGCCTTCGGTCAGGATCCGATGATCCACCGGCCGGGCGACGAGCGGCGACAGGGCCGGATGAGCAAGGCGGAGGCGCGCGCGGAGTACTTCCGCGCCCGCGCGGTGTGGCCGCACGGGGACGTCTCAGCCGAGTCGCGGCTGCGCGTATTCGAGCAGATGCGGCGTCTGCCCGTGTACGCTCCACTGACGAAGGGATCGGCCGTCGGCGACTGGACCAACGTGGGTCCGGACAATATCGGCGGGCGCATTTTCGCCCTCGCTCTCAATCCGCTCAATCCGTTGACCATGTACGTCGGCGCGGCCGATGGCGGGGTGTGGCGTTCGTGGGACGGCGGGCTGGGGTGGACCTCGGTTTCGGACGATTTCCCGACGCAGTCAATGGGATCGATCGTGATCAATCCCATCGACACAAGCATTGTCTATGCCGGCACCGGCGACGCCAGCTTCGGCGGCTTTTCCTTCGCGGGTGCGGGAATGTTCAAGAGTACCGACAGCGGAGAGAGCTGGACGCAGGTGGGCGCGGGCACGCTCCCGCTCGCGCGGATTTCCGAGATGGTCATCAATCCGCAAAATCCGGACATCCTCTACGTCGCCATTCCCTACGGCCTGGCTGACGAGACCATCAATGGTATCTGGCGTTCGAAAGACGGCGGTCTGACATGGGAGCACGTTCTGCCTTCGCGCACGACCGACGTTGTCATCAATCCTCTCGACCCTGACATTCTTTATACTGTTTCAAGCAAGGTGCTCGGTGGTTACACTGCCGCGCGCTATGGTGTGTACAAGACCGCCGATGGTGGCGACACCTGGTCGAAACTGGACATCGGCGTGACCGACTCTCTTATCGGGCGCACGGGCATCGGCATCTGTGTTTCGCAGCCCGACGTGCTGTATCTCGGCGTGTCCGAACTCGCCGGAGGCGAACGTACGCCGCTCATGGGAGTGTTCAAAACCACGGACGCGGGTGCGAACTGGACAAAGCTTTCCGTTCCTTTCGACTACATGGTGTCACAGGGCTGGTTCGACAACATCATCGGCGTCGATCCGATGAATCCCGACATCGTTTTCGCCGGCGGCGTCAAGCTCATCCGATCCGGCGACGGCGGCAGGACCTGGGAACGCATCGCCGACCAGCTCGCCGGGGGCATCCTGCACGTCGACCAGCATGAAATCGAATTCGACCCGTTGAATCCCGACCGCGTGTACGTCGGCAACGACGGCGGACTGTACCTGATCACCGATCAGGGAGAGACGCTGGAAAAACGCGACATCGGGCTGTCGATCACCCAGTTCATCGGCGGGGACATGTATCCCGGCAACGATGCCTTTCTCTTTGGCGGCACACAGGACAACGGCACGCTGATCTCTTCATCGCAACCCGGTTTCCAGCTCTCCCTCTACGGCGACGGGGGACACGGCTACATCCATCCGACCAGTCCCAACGTCATCTATACGACACAGGAGCGTCTCAAGCTCTGGCGCTCGGAGGATTTCGGTCGGACATGGACCTGGGCGCAGGGTGACCTGCCGAACGAGGGCTCGCTGTTCTACATCGCATACGCGATGGATAAAGAAGATCCGGATGTCCTGTACCTCGGGACCTATCGCATGTACCGCAGTTCCAACGGCGGAAGGAGCTGGGAGCAGCTCAACTCCTGTTTGTTCCCGGTCAGCGGCTCGTGTTACTACATCACGGCGGTCAGCATTGCGCCGTACGACAACCGCATGATCCTCGCGGCCGCGCCCGAGCAGACGGCCGTTTCGACGGACGCCGGGCGGACCTGGCAGCTGACCACCGGGCAGCTGCCGCGCGCCACCTGTACCGCGTTCCGCACCTGGGAGCCAGGATTGATGTACGCGACGTTTGGCGGTTCCGGCGTGCCGAAGGTCTGGAAATCCACCGATTACGGACGCAATTGGACAAGCATCACCGGCGACCTGCCCGACGTGCCGGTCAACGATATCGTTGCCATCGATGGCAAGCTCGTGATCGGCACCGACCTCGGCACCTTCGTCAGCGAAAACGACGGTGCGAACTGGCAGCGGTTCGGTACGGCCATGCCCGCCGTCTCGGTGCAGCGTCTGATCTACCAGGAAGAAACCGGCGTGCTGCGCGCGATCACGCATGGCCGGGGAATCTACGACCTGCAATGGACCGAGCCCATGCAGCAGCCGCCGCAATTCGTTTCGCGTCCCGACACCGCAACCCTGCACATGGCGCAACCATACGTGTACGCGCCGGTGGTGAAGGCATGGCCGCGTCCGACCTTCCGTCTCGTCGAAGGTCCTCAGGGCGCCACCGTCGATCCCGTGCTCGGCACCGTCTCGTGGACGGCGTCGGACCTCGCGGCGCACTTTACGATCGAAGCCAGTAACGCTGCGGGCGCGGGGACGCAAACGTTCACGCTTTCCACCGCAGACGTCATTTCGACGGAGTGGGAGATCGTGCAGCCACACACGATGGACGCGCATGTCAACCACATCTTTGTTGCCGCCGACCGTTCACTCTGGCTCGCGCGCGACACCGCGCGCATCTCGCGCTCGCTCGACGATGGACATACGTGGGCGGATCTGACGCTGCCGGACACCGAAGTGTCGGTGCTGTCGGTGTTCGCCTTCGACAAGGACAACGTCGTGGCGGGGACTGGTGGTCCGCAGAGCCTGATGAACACCGGGAGCGGGCATATCTGGAAATCCACCGACGGCGGTGCCACCTGGCGCGACATGCTCTACGGCATCGACTCACGCTTCGGCAACATCCATTTCTGGGACGCGCAGCGGGGCATCGCGGTCGCGCAGGGTGTCAACGACAGCAGCGACGTCTACCTGACCGAAGACGGCGGAGAAAGCTGGATGCATGTGCCGCAGCGGCTCAACGCGCGCATTCCCTTCTATAACACCCTGCATTTCTTCGACGAGCAGTACGGCTGGTTCGCGTCATCCAACTACTACGACCGCGGTGACGCCAGTGTCTTCCGTACCCTCGATGGCGGACAGACATGGGAAGAAAAATCCGCCGGCACCGATATCGATTTCGTTGCCGACATCACCTTCGTCGATGCGCTCAAGGGATGGCTTGTCGATGACGTGGGCCACCGCGTGCGCCGCACGGTCAGCGGCGGCGGGCGCTGGATTTCCGCGTTCTATCCGATGGCAGGCGAACGCCTGGTCGGGCTGCATGCCGATCCGCACAGCCGTGCGGTCTGGGTGCTCGGCGACCAGTACGCCTGGGTCACGAAGGACGACGGTGCGACCTGGACAAAAACCACACTCGTGCCCTCCGGCCGCATGCTCGGCTGCGCCTTCGCCGATTCGCTGACGGGATGGGCGGTCACGCTTACTGGTATCGTGCAGAAACAGATAGCCGATCCTCTTACCTCCGTTGCACAGCCCGGTACGGCGGCGGACATTGCACTCGGCGCTTCCTGGCCGAGTCCCGTTCCCTCCGCGACCGACATGGTGATGATTCCCTTCCGTCTCTCGCGCGCGGGTGCCGTTTCTGTCACCCTGCATAACACCCAAGGCAAGCGCATCGCAACCATACTCGACAGGCGCTTCGATGGCGGCGAGCATGTCGCGGCCTGGCGGCCGGAAGGTCTGGTGAGCGGAGTCTATTTCATCACCATGACCAGCGGACGCCAGACGGTCACCCGCAGTCTGGTCATCGCCCGATAAGCGGAGAAACACACATGCAACTGTTTCGTACCTTCGTCTCTTCGATGCTGCTGGCCGTCGCGATGGGCACCACGGCCGTTCCCGCCATCGCGCAGCAGGATCCGATGGTTGTGCCGCGTTCCGAGGCCGGCGCCTCCGCGCCGTCGCAGGACGCTCGTCCGGCCGACTCCAAACCCGATGCGCGTATCCGATATTTCCACGACCGTGTGACCTATCCCGGTGGCACAGTGCCCGAAGGTGCCCGCGTGCGTGCCTGGCACGAGGCGCAGGAACGCCTGCCGCTGTTCGCACCATCCGGGAAAGGCGCGGTGCAGGACGTGATGGAATGGAAGAATGTCGGTCCCGACAACATCGGCGGACGCATTATCACCGTTGCGGTGAACCCGAAGAACGCACGCACCGTGCTGATCGGGGCGGCCGGCGGCGGCATCTGGCGCACGTATGATGCCGGAGCGAGCTGGCATTCGGTATCAGACGACCTGCCGACGCAGGCCATGGGCGCACTGGTGTTCGATCCGGTCGACACCAGCGTCATTTACGCCGGCACCGGCGAGGCGAGCTACGCGCAGCGCACCTTCGACGGAGGCGGGATGTTCAAGAGCAGCGACGGGGGCACGACATGGAATGAGATCGGCAAGGCGACGCTGCCGCCCTACAGCAGGGCCAGCGACATGGTGATCAATCCCCTCGACACGCGCGAGCTGTTCGCGGCGATTCCTGACGGTGTGCGCAATCCCGATAGCATCGGGATCTACCGCAGCCGTGACGCGGGCGACAACTGGGAGCTGGTACTGACCGGACGCATGGCCGACATCGTCATCGACCCAAAGAATCCTTCCATACTGTACACGCACTCGAGCAAGGTCTTCGGAGGCGGCACGGCGCCGCGCTACGGCATGTTCAAAACCACCGATGGCGGCGATAGCTGGTTCCGCCTCGACGTCGGTATCGTCGATTCACTGATGGGACGCACCAGCATCGGCATCTGCGACGCCGATCCCGACGTGCTGTACATCGGCGTATCCGACATCACCGGCAACGACGTCACGCCGCTACTGGGTGTATTCAAGAGCACCGATGCGGGCGTGACCTGGACGAAGCTCACGGTTCCCTTCGACTACATGGCCTCGCAGGGCTGGTACGACAACATCATGGGCGTGCATCCGGAGAATCCCGACATCGCCTATGCGGGCGGCGTGAAGCTGATTGTCACCACCGACGGTGGGGAGAGTTGGACGCGCGTGCCCGACCAGGGCTACGGCGGCATCGTGCACGTCGACCAGCACGCCATCGTGTTCAATCCCGAGGATCCGTCCCAGGTGTATCTCGGCAACGACGGCGGGTTCTTCGTCGGCTTCAACGACGGCGCGGACTGGGAGAAACGCGACAAGGGGCTTTCGATCACGCAGTTCATCGGCGGCGCCATGCATCCGTCGAGCAACGCCCTGCTGTTCGGCGGTACACAGGATAACGGGACCCTGATGTCCGCTGACGCGCCCGACTTCGACCTCGTGCTCTACGGCGACGGCGGCAACGGCGCGATCGACTACGTTCGCCCCGAGATCATGTACACCACGCGGGAGACGCTGAAATTCTATCGCTCCGACGATTTCGGACGCACCTGGACCAAGGCCCAGCGAGGCATGGGACTCGATCGATCACTTTTTTATATCGTGTACGCGATGGATCCTTCGGATCCCGAAGTGCTGTACCTGGGGACGTCCCGGCTGTACAAAACCACAAACGGCGGACGGGACTGGGCGCTCAAGAGCAGCTGTGTCGTTCCGACGGCGGGCGGCTGCTATTATGTCTCCGCGCTGAGCGTTGCGCTCTGGGACAATAACGTCGTGCTCGTCGGTGGTGCGGGCGGCAGCGTGGCCATCTCGCGTGATGCGGGCGACAACTGGGAGGTAGTGGAAACCGGTCAGCTTCCCGTCGGGTACTGCAGCGCCGCGAGGAGCTTCCAGCCGGGCATTCTGTACGCAACGTACAGTCGCTACGGCATCGACAAGGTCTGGCGCAGCAACGACACAGGGCGGACCTGGAGCAGCATCAACGCCGACCTCCCCGACATTCCCGTCAACGACATTCTCGAACTCGACGGTCGTCTCGTGCTGGCCACCGATCTCGGTACCTTCGTTTCCGACGACGAGGGGGCGAGCTGGCAGCGTTTCGGCATCGGCATGCCATCCGTTTCCGTGCAGCGGCTGGTCTACAGTTTCCGCACGTCCACGCTGCGCGCCATCACACACGGACGCGGCATGTACGACCTGCAGTGGAGGGATCCCGGAGCGCGTCCGCCGGTGTTCAAAAACGACTGGGTCGTGCGCGATACGGTTGAGGGCGGCGAGCATTTTCTGTATGCGCCGGTCGTGCACGCCTGGCCCGAAGCCCGTTTCCGCCTGCTGCAGTCTCCACCGGGCGCGACCATCGACTCGGTGCTCGGCGTCGTGCGCTGGGTGGTCTCCGGCGCCTCCGGGCTGTTCGAAATCGAAGCCTGGAACGAGGCGGGACGCACAACGCATTTTTTCACCGTTGTTGTGCGAAGCATCGCAAACGCGGA
>JAGTUZ010000195.1 GCA_018224415.1 Bacteroidota bacterium
GTCGCTACCATCGAGGAAATCGTGTGGGTGACGGACGACGGCGCGCGCTTCCTGAGCAAGCCACAGCGCACGCTGACCCTCGTCTGATCGGCGCCGCAATTGCAGCGATAAGCGGAAACTCATGGGCATGGATGCTGAATGCGGGCATGGATGCTGATTGGGGGCCTTCTGATTGGGGTTGCAACCATTTAGCGGTTGCCGCATCTTATTGGGATACACGATCAAGGATCACCTCCATGAAGCTGCTGAAAAAACTCCTCCCTGTGTTCATCGGTGTCTCCGCCGGGTACGCCTACTGGTACTTCATCGGCTGCCACGGCGGCAGCTGTCCGATTACCGGCAACTGGTACACCAGCGTGATCTACGGTGGCATCGTCGGAGCGACCTGGCTGCTCCCCTCGCGAAAAAAGGGTGAGACAGAAGCAGCGGGGAGGCAGAAGGCAGATACTCCCGAAGCACTTGCCGGAACATCCGACACGCGAGCCAACACAACCGAAAACTGACAGGAAGCACCCCATGCCCATTTTCGAGTACAAATGCAATGACTGTGGATCCCAGTACGACGTCCTCCACAAAGGCGCCGAAAATCCCGATATCGTGATCTGTCCCTCCTGCGAGTCCCGCTCCGCCGTCAAGAAATTCTCCTCCTTCGCGGCCTCCACCGGTACCAGCAGCACGTTCGCTCCTTCCTGCGAGAGCGGCAGCTGTGGTGTTCCTTCCTACAATTCCTGTGCCGGAGGCATGTGCGGACTGGGCTAGTCCCGGCTTCCTTCAACGCGTCCCAACCTGACCGACACCTTATCGTGTCTTTCGCTGCGGTTGGCCACCAGGCTTACCGCCAGCGTGAGCGCAGGTCGGTGTGTTGCGTTCCCCACAGCACATGCACCCGCCGGTCGCCTTGCCGCCGAACCGACAGATCGCGTTTCCCGTCGATGCGCCAGCCCTTCTGCGCGGTCACATCCCCGAGACCACTTTGTGAGAGAAAACGGTCCGCATCCCGCTTCGACCGAAAGGCGATGACCGCGGCTTCGGTGCGCCGTCCGCCATCCCCGACGGTCACGTGATACATGTCGAAGCGTTGAATGCCGTTGAACCACGGCAGCCAGTCTCCAAGCACGTTCTGCATTGCCAGAGGTCCGCGGAGGTAGCGAAGGCTTTTCTGATCGGTCGAGAACGGTGCGTCGCGGAACGGTTTCGGCACCCGGTAATCCGCCTGACGGATACGGCCGACAAGCGCCCGCGCCGCCTTCATCGCCGCGTTGCGGGTATCCGCCGACCGGTCATAGGGAACGATGGACACCAGGTATTTTCCTTTCGTGAACAGAATCTGCTCGGGAGTGACGCAGTGCCAGGCCGTGCCGGGGAGTGTCGATCCGCAGCGGCCACGCAGGGTGGAGAACATGCCGAAGGCCGCCTCGGCATTGACCATTTCATACACGTCGCATTGCAATTCGTGCCGGTCTTTGGCGGCACGCTGCCCGGTCACGTGGCGGAAGCCGTACTCGAGATAGATCTCCGCCCCGCCGTTGATATAGCCGTACAGTTGCTTTGCGCTGTAGCGCTCCGGCGCACCGACTTCCCAGCCGGGGAGGTCTTTCTCGGTGAGTTGCAGCGGCTTGGCGACAGCCGGCCGGGATGCAAGGAACAGAAGCGCAATCAGGGAGAGCAGCGCACAGGCTGCGCGGATACTCATGTCAGCTCCACTTTCCGGTGTGTGATTTTTTCCGGATCTGCAATGCCGAGCAGATAGCCCGCCGCCATGTCGAGGAAGGCCGTCCCACGCGGGGAATGCTCTTTTTGCACTCCCATCTCGATACGCTTGGCGATCACGATGTCATACCCCACCCGATCGACCGCGACCGGATCGCTGCCCGCAAGCAGGCGGTGATAGGGGACGATGAACTGCGGATTCGCGCCCGGTCCCCCCTGGTAACAGCCCACGAGGCCGTCGACGATGTTGAGTACGACCTTGTCGCGGAGCGGGGGAAAGCACGGCACCTGCGCGCAGGTTTCGCCCCACAGCGGCTTGTGCAGCCGCGCCGTGTTGGAGATCGCGCCGTAGGCGAGGTTTTTCAGGCAGAGTGTGACCGAGGGACCCGCATTCTTGAGCACAGGGAGATTCACGATCTTGGTGACTTCCTCGGTCACGATGCGGCTGAAGTAGGAGTGCTTGCCCTCGTTGATCATGTACGGCAGCGTCTCTTCATCGTAGGATTCCTCGCAATCGGCCCAGTACGACCATTGCCTGTCGATGCGGGCAGCCCCGTACAGTTTTCCGTCCGCGTCGTAAAACGACCCTTCGGCGTCCTTGCATTCCGTGCCGCGGATGCGAACGCCGGGGAAACGTTCCGCAGTGAATCCTGTCTCGTGCAGTTCGAATTCCCTGCGGTCCCAGATCACGATATCCTTGCGCGGAATGCCCGCGGCCTCGAGCTGCATGATCGCCGCGTCGGTGACCTCAAGGGACGTTGAAAGCAGTTTCCCCGCGACGGGATTGACCTTGAGCCCGACGACGTCGCCCGGTGAAACGAAGTGCCGCCACGCGTCGCGCACGTCCCTTTCCTCGGTGAGCTCGCACATCGCGCGTTCAAGCATCAGCGAGGCGCGCGCCGCTACCGGTGCGCCGTCCACGACAGAGGAGGAATCATGCACGTCGACAACACGACCGGGAAATCGCCCTGGCATCGAGACTTCCGTACGGGGATACTTCAGCGCCTCGTCAATGTTGGTTGCCGTCTTCCCGTCATCCGCGCGCAGGGAGCGTGGGAGCAGAGGCAGCGTTGTGGCCGCGGCACTGCCGGCAGCGAGGGTGGTGAGAAAGCGTCTGCGTCCGGCGTCGTGGGATCTCATACGAAGTGCTCCATTTTTTTTCCTATGTACGGAACAGCGGGCGAAGATGCAAGCCCTTCGCCCGACCGGCATGCGCGCACGGTGCCGCGCATCGCCACCCGGAATCCCGCTGTCACAGGAGTTTCGGGTTTGGTGCGCACAGCAAAGCAACGGGAAAAACATGGCAGAGAAACGGGAAAAGCCCGCCGGAGGGCGGGCTTTTCGCAAGGGGTCGGTATGTTTCACCGAGTCGTCGAGCGGTCTTAGAACACGCGGGTGACTTCGGCGAGGCGGGAGATTTCGGCGAGAAGGTCAGTCGAATATGCGTTGCGGCCCCAGTTGCGGACGAGGGCGGCGCAATGGCGGGCGACGCGCGGACTGTCATCGTACTGCGCACGGCGCTCGACGGCAAAACGTCCCAGGTCGGAGTCGAGGTGATACAGCGTCAGCGCGGCGAGGATGCGGAAGGCCGGCTTATCATCATGCTTGAGCGTCTCCATCATCGGCAGCACTGCGAAGTTCACGTCGTATGAGGGGTAGGACTTTTTCAGTTCGATCAGCGTCTGCATCGTGCCGGCGCGCACTTCCATCGAAGAACTTTCGAGGTTGGCCAGCACGTTCTTTTCGATCAGTTGCATCTGGCGCTCGGTGAGCGGACGCGCGTCCTGTGCGAAGGTGGCGGTCAGCGGGATGGCGAGAAGTGCAAGCGCGAGGGCGGCAGCGGTAAGAGTCTTTTTCATGGTGTCATCTCCAGGGAGTAGGTGAATTTCTGTTTCGGAACTGGGTCGGTGTACGGGGGGGCCTGGAGGAAGTTGCAGGGGAATGTAAAATAAAATCGAAAAAATATTTTATTTGCCCGGATGTGGCCGTAGCGCGGTGAAAACGAGGATACGGAGAGGCAGAAGGGGGAGCGGAGCGCGCGGTTGTGCGTTGCTACCGAGCGGGACGCAGGATAAGGAGGGGAGGATTACTGCCTTCGGAGGTCGTGAGAATGCTCCGTCCGTCGCGGCTGTAACAGGCGGCTTCTGCCTGCAGCAGTCCGGGCGTCGGAAGCACACGGGCGACGGAGCTGTCGAAAATCGCGGGCACGGCGGGCAGCACGCGTGTCTCGTACTCGAGCATACTATTATAGGTGCGGAGCAGAATTCTCTGTCCGTCTGGGTGCAGGTCCGCCGCA
>JAGTUZ010000196.1 GCA_018224415.1 Bacteroidota bacterium
CCTGACGTCCTCACGCCCTGACGCCCTGACGCCCTCACAAAAATTTTTTCACGAATCGGGAATTCCGGACAATTACGCGGTGTTTTGTCTATGAGTTTGTGGCCTGAATTCACGAATTCCTGAGTCGTTATTTGTTTCTCATTTCGAAAATCGTATATTTAAGGCTGTAAAAATTTGAGGATTTCAGGATTATGAATCCTCCCGAGAGAAAGAAAAAAACGACGGCCGCATCCATTTCCGAGACACTCCGTGAACTTCTTCCCTACACGAATCTCGGATGGCAGCTGGTAGCAAGCATCCTCCTGTTTTTCGCAGCCGGGTATGGGGCGGATGCAATTCTCGGATCGACACCCTGGCTGACCGTTGTCCTGTCCGTCATCGGCATCGTCTACGGACTTACATCGGTTATCAAGACAGCAAATCATCTCCAACAGAGGAATAAAAAAGAAACGCCATGATCAGTTACATGCGCTCGCAGCTCCTGAAAGTCAGAATCGAATTCGGCCTCCTTGGGCTGTTGTCGACGCTTTTCTTTGTATTCTCCTTTCTTCGCGACGGCGATTTCACCTTCGGGCCGGATCTCGTGGCGGGTTGTATTTTAAGTGTGACCAATGCATTTTTAGGCTATGTCTTCATTGAGCGCGCCTTTCGTCTGAACAACAATCTCTTCATGCTGTTTTCGATGGCCGCCATGACCGTGCGCTTCTTCCTGATGATTGCCGCCGTGGCAGTATTCCTCCTCACCGTGACGGGCAACGTGCTTGAGTTCGTCGGTTCCTTCATGGCGAGCTACACCATCTTCCTGGTCATCGAGGTGCTGCATATCAACAAGAAGACCGACATGCTCAAACCCCGCCGCGTGCGGGCCTAAATCACCAGAGTTCCAGTCTATCCATCAGTATGGCATTGATACGCAGCCTTCAGGGAATGTTCCTCGCCGCGGTTCTGCTCCTCGCGGGGGCGTCCGCTGTTCAGGGACAGCAGGATTCTCACGGTACGCCGCCTCCCGGCGCATCCCATCACGAAGTGACGGATCCGGCTTCCGGCAACAGTCATGAGGGCATGGATGTGCATGATGGCGCAGACGGCCACGAGGACGCGGATGGACATGCTGACAGTCACGGTGTCGAACATCTGACTCCCACCGAAGAGATGATGCGGATTCTCGAGCACAAGGTCGAGAACACGCCGTATATCCACGAATATCCTTTCCCTTCACTGTATCTTCCGCAGGACTGGGTGATCAACATCGCGGGATTCCAACTGGATATGTCCCCGAACCGCCACATAATCTACATGTGGCTTTCCATGCTGATCACCATCGTTCTGACCTGGCTTGCGGCGCGGCAGAATCGCAGTGGCGTCGTGCCGCGCGGCTATGGCAACATGATCGAATCCGTGGTTGTGTTTGTGCGTGACGAGATCGCCGCACCCTTCCTCGGCAATGCCGCCAAACGATATCTCCCGCTGCTGCTCTCGTTTTTCTTCTTCATCACGGTCATGAACCTGGTCGGTCTTGTGCCCTTCGGCGCGGCCTCGACCGGGAACATCAACATCACGGCTGGTCTTGCGCTGATCACCTTCGCCTTCATGATTTTCGGCGGCATGCGCGCCAACGGGGTGTTCGGTTTCTGGAAGGGGCTGATTCCCCACGGTATCCCGGCGGCCATTGGCGTGCTGATGTTTGTGATCGAAGTGCTCGGACTGGTGATCAAGCCCTTCGCGCTTGCCATCCGTCTGTTTGCGAACATGCTTTCGGGCGCCCTCGTCATCGGCGCCTTTTATGCGTTGATATTCGGAATGGACACCCTGGTCGTCGCACCGATGTCCATTGCCTTCCTGCTGTTCATGTCGCTGTTGAAAATTTTCATCAGCTTCCTGCAGGCCTACATTTTTACCATGCTCTCGTCGTTTTTTATCGGGATGTCGGTGCACCAGGAGCACTGAGCCGGAATGCGAGAGTCTGACATCCGATTTGCAACAACGTTCACATAACTTTATTACACTGGAGGAAACTCAATGGAACTCGCATGGTTAGCTGCTGGCATCGGTGCATCTATCGTCGTCGTCGGTGCCGGTATGGGCATTGGCAAGCTCGCCGCCGCCGCCCTTGAAGCCATTGGCCGTCAGCCGGAAGCCGCCGGTGATCTCCGTGGCGCAATGATCATCATGGCCGCGCTCATCGAAGGCATCGCGCTGTTCGCCGTTGTGGTCTGCCTGCTTCTCGCCCTGAAAAGTTAAGACGGCCCGAAGTTCACAGTTCGCGCGGATCACACACTGAGGTATTGGAATGGACCAACTGCTCACTCTTGAACCCGGGATGCTTATATGGACGTTCATCACGTTCGCCCTGCTCCTGTGGCTGCTCAAGAAATTCGCTTGGAAACCCCTGCTGTCAGCGCTCGATAGTCGCGAAGGCAAGATCCGCGAAGACCTGCAGAGAGCGGAATCCGCCCGCGACGACGCGGAGCGTCTGCTCGCCGAGCATCGCAAGCTCCTGCAGAACTCCGAAGCGGATGCCCGCAAGATCATCGACGATGCGAAAAGCACCGCAGAGATGCTCAAGCAGGGCATTATCGATACCGCGCATGAACAGGCGCGGCAAATGACTGCCCAGGCGAAAGCGGAAATCCAGCGCGAGAAGGATACCGCGCTCTCCCAGCTGCGCACCGAAGTGGCCGACCTGGCCATACGCGCGGCGGGAAAAATCCTCGGCGAGGAACTCGACGCGGACAAGCACCGCCGCCTCGTCGACGATTTCATCGGCAACCTTCCCAAGAACTAAGGCCGACCGCCACCCATGAGCATCGCACGCATCGCCAGCCGCTTCGCCGTCGCCATCCTTGACGCCGTTCCCGACGGAACGGACAAGGAACGCTTTTTTCGTGACCTCGACGATGTCCGGAATTCCGTGCGCGCATCGCGGGAACTGCACCAGTTTTTCCAGTCTCCGGTGATTCCCTCGAAGCGGAAACTCGAGACGGTCGACGCGCTGTTCGCCGAACGCATCGGCCCGTTTTCACTCAGTGTGCTGCGCTTTCTCGTCGAAAAAGAGCGCGAAGAGTTCGTTCTTGAAATCCTCGATACGGTGTTCGATTTGCACCGGGAACGCGAGGGTATCCTTGCCACCACGGTGTACAGTGCTGTCGAACTCAGCGACACGCAGCGTGATGCCTTGCAGACCGCCCTCGAACGCGTGTCCGGCAAGCGCGTCGAGACGGCATACGCAGTGCAACCGGAACTCATGGGCGGACTGTCCGTGCGTCTCGGAGATACGGTGTACGACGGCAGCGTCCGCAGGCAGTTGGAACGACTGCACGAACGTTTTCTTGTCGGCGCCTGATTCCCTTACATATCCGTCGTCGCGCCACACACGATTCATGACCCCGTGTAACCACGACCAGATCAACCACAAGATTCAGTAGAAGGCAATAGAGAAATGGCAGAAGTCCGACCCGATGAAGTTTCAGCGATCCTGAGAAAGCAGCTGAGCGGTTTCGACAGCGACATCGATGTCTACGAGGTGGGCACGGTGCTGCAGGTGGGCGACAACGTTGCGCGCATCTACGGGCTGAAGAACTGCCTCGCGGGCGAGCTGATCGAATTCCCGAATGACATTTACGGCATGGCGCTGAACCTCGAAGAGGACAATGTCGGCTGTGTGTTGTTTGGCGAATCGACCGGCGTCAAGGAAGGCGACACCGTCAAGCGCACTGGCAGGGTGACCTCCATGCCCGTGGGCGAGGAGATGCTCGGGCGCGTGATTGATCCGCTCGGACGGCCACTCGACGGACGCGGCGTCATTCAGACCGCATCGATCATGCCGATCGAACGCAAGGCGCTCGGTGTGCTGCAGCGCCAGCCGGTGAAAGAGCCGCTGCAGACCGGCTTGAAAGCCATCGACACGATGATTCCCATCGGACGCGGACAGCGCGAGCTCATCATCGGTGACCGACAGACGGGAAAGACGGCCATCGCTCTCGACGCCATCATCAACCAGAAGCATACACATACCGAGGATGCGCTCCGCCGCGGCGTGCCGCCCGTATTCTGCATCTACGTTGCGATCGGCCAGAAGGCCTCCACGGTCGCGCAGGTACATGCGAAGCTGGAAGAGGTGGGCGCCATGGCGTTCACAACCATCATCATGGCCGATGCCGACACCCCGGCCCCGATGCAGTACATCGCACCGTATTCCGGAGCCACCCTCGGTGAGTTCTTCCGCGACAGCGGCCGCCATGCTCTGGTGATCTTCGACGATCTTTCCAAGCAGGCCGTTGCCTATCGCGAACTCTCGCTGCTTCTACGCCGTCCCCCGGGCCGTGAAGCCTATCCGGGCGATGTGTTCTATCTGCATTCGCGGCTTCTCGAGCGCGCCTCGAAGCTCAGCGACGAGCTCGGTGGCGGCAGTCTTACGGCGCTCCCGATCATCGAGACGCAGGCGGGCGATGTGTCGGCCTACATCCCGACCAACGTGATTTCCATTACCGACGGACAGATCTATCTCGAATCCAGCCTGTTCAACGCGGGCCAGCGTCCCGCCGTGAACGTGGGCATCTCGGTGTCACGTGTGGGCGGAAACGCACAGATCAAGGCAATGAAGCAAATCGCAGGTCCTCTGCGCCTTGATCTCGCCCAGTACCGCGAACTCGAGGCCTTTGCCAAGTTCGGCTCGGATCTCGACAAGAGCACACAGCAGCTGCTGCGCCGCGGCGCGCGCATGCTTGAGCTGCTCAAGCAGGGACAGTACCGTCCGATGACCGTCGAGGACCAGGTCGCCAGCATTTTTGCCGGTGTCAAAGGCTATCTCGACGAGATTCCGGCCGACGAAGTGTCACGCTTCGAAGAGGAATTCCTCGAGCACATGCACACGCGTCGTCCGGAGCTGCTTGCGGAAATCGCAGATGAAAAGAAACTCAGTGATGAACTCTCCGACAAGCTGCATGCCGTGTTGAAGGAGTTCCTCGCGATGTTCAAGCACACCCTGAAACAGGTTCAGGCATAATCCATGGCCAATCTCCGCGAGATCCGCAACCGCATCAACGGCGTGCGCAGCACGAGCAAGATCACGCAGGCGATGAAAATGGTCGCTGCGGCGAAGCTGCGCCGCGCGCAGGATGCCATTGTTTCCGCGCGACCCTATGCCTACAGCCTGAACGATCTCGTCCGTCACCTTCTCGCACGCGTGGATCGCACAACCCTCCCCATCATGGAGCAGCGCGAGGAAATCGAACGCGTGCTCGTGATTGTTGTCACTGCGGACCGCGGGCTCTGCGGCGGGTTCAATACCAACATCATTCGCCACGCCACCCAGCGCATCAACCAAGTGCATGGCGCGCTGCATGCGCAGGGCAAGGTGGATCTGCTGTGTGTCGGGCGACGTGGCGCCAATCACTTCGGCAAGCGGGGATACAGCATCGCCGCCAAGCACATCGGTCTTATCAACGACGCCACGCATTACGAGGCCTCGGCAATCATGTCGGGCATCGTCGAACAGTTTCTCAACGGGGAATACGACCTCGTCGAAGTGGTGTACAATGAATTCAAATCCGTCATCCAGCAACGTGTGCGCAGCGAACAGCTGCTTCCGCTACCGGCGGAAGTCGCCGAAGAGCAGCCGGGTGGGCACCACTATCATCAGCTCGTGGACTATATCTACGAGCCGTCCGAAGTCGAGCTGATGGAGTACCTCGTTCCGAAACATCTCAATTTCCAGCTCTATCGCGTGTTCATGGAATCAAACGCCGCTGAACAGGGTGCGCGCATGACGGCCATGGATGCGGCGACGACCAACGCCAGGGATCTGATCGGCTCGCTGCAGCTCTCATACAACCGCGCACGTCAGACCAAGATCACCACCGAAATTCTCGAAATCGTTTCCGGCGCGAATGCACTGAAATCAGATTAGTATCCGGAATTCCTGAATCATACGCCAAAGGCGGATCGGCGATCCGCCTTTGACGTTTCCACGCACACAGCAACAAGCATCCATCACGAGACCCCTCACAGCGAGACAACGCAATGAACGAAACCGCCCCGCTCATCCTTGTTACCGGTTCCACCGACGGCATCGGCCTCGCCACGGCCATCGGTCTGGCTCATCGCGGCGCGCGTGTCGTCATCCACGGACGCAAGACCGAACGTATTGCTGCGGCCGAAGACGCCCTGCGGGCACAGGGACTGCAGACGGCGGGAAGCGTGCTCGGCGATTTCGCGGATCTATCCTCTGTACGCGCCATGGCGAAACAGGTGCGGGATGGTTTCCCCGACCTGCACGTGCTGCTCAACAACGCGGGAGTGTTCATGCAACAGAGGGACGTGAGCGTGGACGGACATGAAATGACCTGGCAGGTCAACCACCTCGCTCCCACGCTGCTGACGATGGAACTCCTGCCGTTGCTGCGGAAAAATGCCCCTTCCCGTATCGTCAACGTCGCTTCGATTGCACATGCCCGCGGCAGTATCGAACTCGCCGATCCGGGGGGCGAACGGGGGTACGACGGCTATGCTGCGTATGCGCAGTCCAAGCTCG
>JAGTUZ010000197.1 GCA_018224415.1 Bacteroidota bacterium
CCGCCTCGAGTTCGTCGCGGAAGCGCTCGATGGTGAAGCGCACCGGCCAGGCGGCGGCGTCGCCGAGCGCGCAGACGGTGTTGCCCTCGATGTTGCAGGCGACGGAATGCAGGAGGTCGAGGTCCTTTGATTCGCCCTCGCCCTCCAGCATACGGTTGAATACCTTGAGCATCCAGCCCGTGCCCTCGCGGCAGGGCGTGCACTGTCCGCAGGATTCGACCTTGTAGAAATGCGTGATGCGCGTGAGGATGCGCGTGAGGTCGGTGTCTTCGTCCATGACCATGATGCCCGCGGTGCCGATGGCGGAACCGACTTCCTTGAGCGAATCGGCGTCCATGCGCACACCCTCGAGCTGTTCGCCACGCAGGGGGGGCATGGACGAACCGCCGGGAATGACCATCTTGATTTTCTTGCCGCCGGGCACGCCACCGGCCACGTCGTGGATCAATTCGGTAAGCAGCATACCGGTGGGCAGCTCGTACACGCCGGGCTTGTTGACGTGGCCGGAAATGCCATAGAGGATGGGACCGGGGTGCTTCTCGGCGCCGATGGACTTGAACCAGTCCGCTCCCTTCTCGATGATGAGGGGGACGTTGGCGATGGTCTCGACGTTGTTGATGGTGGTCGGGCAACCCCAGAGGCCGACCTGTGCGGGAAACGGTGGCTTGACGCGCGGGTAGGGACGCAGACCTTCGATGGAGTTCATCAGTGAACTCTCCTCGCCGCAGATGTAGGCACCCGCGCCGCGGTGCACATAGATCTCGCAGGAAAAATCGGTGCCGAGGGTCTCTTTCATTCCCGCACCGACGTAGCCCTTTGCGTAGGCCTCGGCCAGCGCCTTCTCCACCATGCGCACCCAGGTTTCATATTCGCCACGGATGTAGATGTACGCCGCCTTGATGCGCAACGCGTAACCCGCGATGAGGATGCCCTCGATCATCAGGTGCGGATTGAACTCGAAAATCTGGCGGTCCTTGAACGAGCCGGGTTCGGATTCGTCGCCGTTGACGCAGAGATAGCTGGGCTTCTCGCCCTCCTGCGGCATGAACGTCCATTTCAGGCCGGTCGGGAAAGCCGCGCCGCCGCGGCCGCGCAGGTTCGATGCCTTGACGATGTCGATGACCTCGGTGGGCTTCATGCCCAGGGCCTTCCGGATCCGCGCGTAACCGCCGTGCTGTTCGTACACGTCGATCTTGTGCAGGTCGGGAATATTGGGGAGCAGAACGGGCTGGTAGTCGGTCATGGCTGCTGTTCGGATGCGGTGAGGACGGAAACCGAGCCGGGGCTCAGCCCTGCGTCTTCAGCGTGTCGATGAGGGTGGTGATCTTTTCGGGAGTCAGGTTTTCTTGATACTGCTTGTTGACGGACACGACCGGCGCGGTGCCGCAGGAGCCGAGGCATTCCACCTCGTGCACGGAGAACATGCCGTCATCGGTCATCTCGCCGATGCCGATGCCGATCTTCTCCTTTATGGTCCGGAGCACCATGTCGGAATTGCACAGCATGCAGGAGACGTTGGTGCACACCTGCAGCTTGTACTTGCCGGTCTTGTGCTGGTGGTACATCTCGTAGAATGTGGCCACGCCCAGCACATTCTCCTCGGGCACGTCGATGAGCTTCGCCACGTAGGTGATGCCCTCCTCGTCGACGATGCCGTACTTGTCCTGGTACATGTGCAGCACGCCCATCACCGCGGCGAGATTCGTCGGGTAGTGGGAGCGGATCTCTTCGACCTGTTTGATTTCTTCTTCGGTAAACATCGGCATGTGTCAGGGTGATGGGGGCGCCGGAGCGCCGGGTTCCGTTTCTTATTTATCCGCCTCGCCCATGACGGGATCGAGACTGCCGAGCACGGCGAGAATATCGGAGAGCAGGTGTCCCTTCAGCAGCATGGGCAGCGCCTGCAGGTTGCAGAATGACGGCGAGCGGATTTTTATCCGCCAGGGATGCCCCTCGCCGCGGCTGACAATGTGGAAGCCGAGCTGGCCTTTTGATGACTCGATGGCATGGTACACCTCGCCCGAAGGCGGATCCACCCCGTCGTTGATGATCATGAAGTCATGGATCAGCTCTTCCATGCGCGTGTAGATGCGCTCCTTGCGCGGCAGCACTTTTTTCGGCTCGTGCGCGTGCACCGGGCCCTGCGGGATCTTCTCGAGACACTGGTGCACGATCTTCACGCTCTCCTTCATCTCGCGCAGACGCACGTAATAGCGCGCAAGCGAGTCGCCTTCGGTCTCGGTGATCACGTCGAAATCCATCTGGTCGTAGACCAGATACGGCGCGTCGCGTCGCAGGTCGAGCGGCACGCCGGAAGCGCGGAGATTCGGACCGGTGAATCCGATGGCCAGGGCCTGTTCGGCCGAGATCACTCCCGTGTGGCGGCAGCGGTCGAAGAAAATGCGGTTGCGGTTGAGCAGGCGCTCGCCTTCGTCGAGGCGCTCGGGGAACTGCTCGATAAAGGCACGGATGGCCGCGAGGCCTTCGTCGGTGATGTCCTGCCCCATGCCGCCGATGCGGGTGAAGCTGGTGGTGAAGCGCGCACCGACAACGAGGTCGAAAATGTCGTGCACCTTCTCGCGTTCTCGGAAGCACCAAAGCAGCAGTGTCATCGCGCCGACGTCCATCGCCATCACGCCAAACCCGACGAGATGGGACGAGATGCGGGCCAGCTCCGACAGCAGCGTTCGCATATACTGCGCGCGCGGTGGGGCCTCGATGCCGAGCAGCTTCTCGACGGCCAGGATGTAGGCCACGTTGTTGTGCAGGGGCTGCAGGTAGTCGAGGCGGTCGGTGTGGGTGATGAACTCGTGATAGGTCTCGTTCTCGGCGATCTTCTCGTACCCGCGATGCAGGTAGCCGAGTTCGGGCATGGCGCTGATGATGGTCTCGCCGTCGAGGCGAAGCAGGATGCGCAGCACGCCGTGCGTGGCGGGATGCGACGGACCCATGTTGAGCACCATGTCGTTCTCGAGCGGATCCTCGAAGGAGACGTCCGGATCCATGTCCAACAGCGCCTGCAGGAGTTTCGACCGCTTCTCTTTTGGGGGAAGGCCGTCGATGATCACGGGCGCGTCGAAAAAGTCGGTAGCGGGTTTCTTGTCGATCATGTCCTAACCTCGTTTCGGCAACGGCAGCGAGCCGGGAATGCCCATCAGGGGGAAGTCCTTGCGCAGCGGGTAATACTCGAAATCCTCGGGCATGTAGGCGCGGCGCAGGTCGGGATGCCCCGGAAAGGTGATCCCGTACATGTCGAAGGTCTCGCGCTCGTACCAGTTCGCACCGGGATAGACGCCGGTGATGCTGGGCACCGCGGGATCGCTCTCCTCGAGACGCACCTTGAGGTGGATGCGCTGCTTGCACTGCAGCGAGAAGAAATGATAGTTCACCTCGAAGCGCTGCTTGCGCGTCCAGGCGTCGATGCCGAACACGTCCTCGCACAGCGGGAAGGGACAGTGCTCGTTGTCGCGCAGCCAGGTGGCCACGTCGACGACGGCCTGGCGGGTCACGACAACGATCACGTCGTCGCGGAACTCGCGCACTTCTTCCACGCTGTCGCCGAAGCGCTCGCGCAGGGAATCGACAAGGGATTGCTGGAGGTCGTTCATGTGCTTGGATCGGGCATGCGGGCCGGCGTCGCTCGGGAGAGGGAGCCCCCGGCGCCGACGGCACGCGGGGTTATGAGATGAACATCGGCTCCTTGCGGTCGCGGTAGTCGAGCACGCTGGAGTTCTGGACCTTTTTCTGCAGTTCGATCAGGGCGTGGAACAGGTTTTCCGGCCGCGGGGGACAACCGGCGGTGAACACGTCGACGGGCATGAACTGGTCAATGCCCTGCACAACGGAATAGCTGCGGAACATGCCGCCGGAGGACGCGCAGGCGCCCATGGCGATCACCCAGCGCGGCTCGGCCATCTGGTCGTAAATCTTGCGCACCACATGCGCCATCTTGTACGTCACCGTGCCGGCCACGATCATGACGTCGGACTGCCGGGGGGAAAAACGCATCACTTCCATGCCGAAGCGGGAAATGTCGTGCCGGGGATCACCGGCGGACATCAATTCGATGGCGCAGCAGGACAGACCCATGGGCATCGGCCAGAGCGAGTTTTTCCGCGCCCATCCGACCAACGCGTCGAGCTGGGTGGTGAGATATCCCTCACCGAGGGCGGATTCTAATCCCATCGCAGGGCTCCTTTCTTCAATTCGTAGATGAAACCGACGGCCAGAACGACCACGAATACCATCATAACAATGAAGCCCGGCCATCCGAGTTCCCGGAAGCGCACCGCCCAGGGATACATGAACACCACCTCGATGTCGAAGATGATGAAGGACAGCGCGACCATGTAGTACTTGACCGAGAAACGGTAATGCGCCGTCGACACCGGGTCAATGCCGCTTTCGTACGTGGTGTATTTCTCCCGGTACGGACGCTGGGGGCCCAACAGCCAGGAGAGATTGACCGACACGACGCCGAAAATCACCGCGACGCCGAGAATCAGGAAAATGGGGATATAGCTTTCGATCATGGCTCGGATGCGATCGTTGATACCGTTAAGAGTTCAATTTAGGAAAAAGTACCCATTCCACCAACGCGCGTGGCGCAAAACGCCACGCACAAAGCGCCAGCTATGTGCGATACATGGATTCGATCAGATCGCCGTAGCGCTCCTCGATGGCCTTGCGGCGCAGCTTCATGCTGGGCGTCATCTCGCCGCTCTCGATCGTGAAGGGCTGGTCAAGCAGGGTAAAACGGCGCACCTTTTCGAAATTCGCGAGGTTTTTCTGCGTGGCCTGAATGGTCTGCTCGATCAGGTGGTGGATCTCGGCGTTTCTCGCCAGCTCGGATTTGTCGCTGTAGGGAATGCCGTGTGCATCGGCATATTCCGAGAGCGCGTCGAAATCCGGCACGATCAGCGCGGTGAGGAACATGCGCTTGTCGCCGATGAGCACGAACTGGTCAACGTACTCGTTGCTGGCGAACAGGCTTTCGATGGCCTGCGGGGCGATGTTTTTTCCGCCGGAACTGACAAAGAGATGTTTCTTCCGGTCGGTGATGTACAGCATGCCGTGCTCGTCCATCATGCCGATGTCGCCGGTGTGCAGCCATCCCTCGCCGTCGATCGCCTCCTCGGTGGCCTTCTTGCTGTTGTAGTAGCCCTTCATGACATGAGGACCCCGGGTGAGAATCTCGCCGTCCTCGGCGATTTTCACTTCCACACCAGGCAGCGCCGGGCCGACGGAGCCGAATCGGTAGTTGTCGAGACGGTTCGCCGCGATCACCGGCGAACTTTCGGTCAGCCCGTAACCCTCGATGATCAGCAGGCCCACGGCCTCGAAGAATTCGCCCAGCTCGCGTGGCAGCGCCGCTCCGCCGGAGACGAAGTAACGGATGCGTCCGCCCGTGCGCGCCTGCAGCTTGGAAAACACCAGCTTCTGCGCCAGCGCATGCTGTGCCCGCAGTACCGTCCCCACGCGCCCATGCTTGCGCGCGGCGACGTACTTCCTTCCGGTCGCAATGGCGGAGTAGAATATCTTTTTCTTCAGCCCCGCGTCCTTCTCCACCATGCGCGCGATGCGGTTGTAGATGCGTTCGAACAGCCGCGGCACGGCGATCACGATGGTCGGCTGGACCTCAAGCATATTCTCCGCCACCGTCTCGATGCTCTCCGCATATGCCGTGGTGGCGCCGCAGGAAGTGGCAGTGTAAAGGCCTGCCATGCGCTCGAACACGTGGCAGAGCGGGAGGAAGGACAGCAGGGTGTCGGTGTCCGAGATCGGCAGGATCTGCGCCGCGGCCTTGACGTTGGACACGAAATTGTCGTGCGTGAGCATGACGCCCTTCGGACTGCCCGTCGTGCCCGATGTGTAGATGATTGTGCAGAGGTCGGCAGGCTTGATGTGGGCGGAGGACTCGCGCAGCGCGTTCGGCGCATCGTGATGCGCGGCGCGGCCCGACTCCAGCACGTCGCGGAAGCGCAGGACGTTCGCCGGGAGTTCGTCGATGTCGCTCATCATGATGACATGCTTGAGCGAACGCACTTGCCTTCGGATCTTCTGCACTTTCGCCAGCTGGAAGCGATTCGACACCACGATGGCCGCCACCCCGGCATCGTTGAGAATATACTCGATCTGCGTGGCCGTCTGCGAGGGAAAGATCGGCACGTCGCAGGCGCCAAGGAACAGCGCGGCGAAGTCGGTCACGACCCATTCCGGACGGTTCTCCGCCAGCAGTCCGATACGGTCACCCTTCCCCAGCCCCAGTTTCGCGAGTCCATGATAGAAGCACGCCACCTGCTCGCGCACCTCGCTGTAGCGCAGGGGCTGGTAGGCGCCGTCGACCTTCCGCATGAGCATCGGCCGCGTCTCGTGTTTGTACTTGTCCGTGAGATTGAGAAACATCTCCGGGATGGTGGCGAATGTCACAGCAAGACTCATGGCATCTCCGGGATGGTGGCGAATGTCACAGCAAGACTCATGGCATCACCGGGATTATTTCTTTCCGGAACGACCGGGCTTGGTGACCTCGAGTCCTTCGCGGCAGAGGGCGCAGTCGTCGGGCTGGTAGGTGACAACGTCGAGCGTCATCAGGGCGCTCGCGGGAACGCCGAAGTCCACCGTGCCGCCGCTGCGGTCGACGAGATAGGCCAGGCCCACGATGGTCGCGCCGGTGGCCTTGACGCAATCGATGACTTCGAACACGCTGCCGCCGGTGGTCACGACATCCTCGACCAGCAGCACGCGATCCTCGGGTGTCAGGGTGAAGCCGCGGCGAAGGAGCATCTTCCCGTCCACCCGCTCGGTGAACATCGCGCGCAGGCCGAGCTGCTTGGCGGTTTCATGCGCGAGAATGATGCCGCCCGTGGCCGGACCCAGCACGACCGTCGGCTGCTCCGCCTTCCACTCGTCGGCGAATTCCCCGCAGAGCTGCGCCGTCAGTTCGGGATGCTCGAGCACGCGGAACTTCTCCACGTAATGCGGACTGTGCAGTCCCGACGTCAGGACGAAGTGTCCCTCCAGGAACGCGCCGCAGGATTTGAACATGTCGAGAATTTCTTGCTGGGATTTGGGCATGGGGGGGCTCCAGGAGAATGACAAATGACAGATGACAAATGACAGATCGCAACTGATAAAATACGACTGGACAGCCGAAGCTGAAACCGGCCTCCCCATCTGTCATCTGTCATTTGTTATTTGTCATTCAAACGCGCCGTCGATCTTTCTTGCGAGCGCGACGTCCTTCTCCGTGATGCCGCCCTCGCTGTGAGTGGAGAGCGCGATGACGACGGTATCATAACGGATGTCGATGTCGGGATGGTGGCCGGCCTTCTCGGCGAGAATGGCGATCTGGGTCACAAATCCCACGGCGCGGTGGAAACTCGGGGCCTTGAACTTCTTCGTGATCTGTCCGTCCTCGACAGACCATCCGGGGAAACGAGCGAGTTCAGCGTCAAGCTGTTTGGGTGTGAGTACAGACATTGTCTCTTGCTCCGGTTGTTGTTGGTGTGTGCGTCCCTAAACAACACAACCTCTCACCCATTCGTTCATAATCGATTTCGAACCCGCAATCGCTCTCGATCTCGAACTCGGACTCGATCTCGCTCTTGAACTCGGACTCGATTCCGGTCCCGCGATCGATTTTGCTCACAACTCACGGTGTGCCCAAATGTGATACCGTTCTTGTTTTCGTCCCGCCCGGGCTCCGCAGAACGAGTGTGTATACTCCCGTCGGCAGTCCCGAGGCGACAGACATTTGATAGACACTGGTGCCGATGTCGGTATGTCCGCTGTGGATCGAGCAGATCTTTCGCCCGAGAATATCGTAAAGGGCGAGTTCGACGTTGGCAGCATTGTCGAGTGTGATGGATACGGTGGAAGTCGAGGTGAACGGATGAGGCACAGGAATGCCGATCGTGGCAATTGCCGGATCAGGTGTCTGCCTGACATTCGTCGGGAGACTGGCGATCGACCGAAGAAGGCGTCCGTCGGCCGTGACGGCCCACAATTGTTCGTAGTAGGCAGGATTGATGAGAAGATCGATGATGCGCCGATCCGTAAGGTCGCGATTGTGGTCCCTCCATGTTTGTCCCTGATCCGGTGAATACTCGACCCCCGCGTCGAAGCTGGCGGCACCGACGAAATTCACACGGTTCGCCACGAGGGAGGTGATGTATTTCCCCTGCATGCCTGCACCCAGATGTTCCCACGAGTCGCCCTGGTTTGAAGAACGATACACGCCATTCCCATAGCTGCCTGCATACAACATACCGTCCGCTGTGGAGATGATATCGGTGATATTCGGATGGGTGATGCCGTTGTCCAAACGCGACCAGGTTCGTCCGGCGTCCTTGCTGCGAAACACGCCTTCCCCGAACGTCGCGCAGAACACCAGACTGTCGGTCACCGGAAGCACATCACGGATCGGTATTCCTGCGGACCCGGGTTGGGATTGTGTCCATGTCACACCCCAGTCCGTGCTTCTGCAGACAGTGCCCTCCAGGCTTCCGGCCCAGAGCACACCATCCGGCAAGCCGACGGCGCATTCGACATGCAGACCGGCGAGTTGCGTGCTGACAGGTTGCCACTCCGTCAGCAAGGGATAGCGCGCGCTGACGACTCCATCCCGGTCGAAGGCAAAGAGCTTGGAATCCCCGCATTGGACGAGTTCGACAACTTGCCTGTTCGGCAGACCATACGTGGGTTGGTACCAGGCATAGGACGACGATCCGCTGTCGAGATACAGGCAATCCTCTCCCAGCGCGTAGATCTTGCCTCCGGCGAGACGAACGCCAAACAGACGGGCGAGCCGCATCCCTGAATTGCGCAGCGTCCAATTCACTCCATCATCATCCGAGACAAGGACGCTATCCCCTTCACAGAGCAGGTAGTACCGTCCGAGCGAATCCACCGCGATGGCCTTCTCGTAACGACCTTGCGAGGTCTGGTCGGAGATCCGCCGCCATGAAGTTGCGCCATCGTTCGAGACATACACTCCGCCTCTCGTCTGTGCGACGAGCGGACCGCGCGGATCGTTGGTGATGCGCAGTATCGACATCGAAGGAGCGCCTTCATCTCCCAACCCTCCAGATGCCGCTTGCCATGAACGTCCGAGGTCGGTCGACCGGAAGATTCCGTATCGGTCTGTCCCCACCCAGGCTGTATCCCCCGGCATGTAAAGGTAGTTGACCGGTTTGTCTTCTATTCCGGCGTTGGCGGGAAGCCACTCCTGTCCGCGGTTCGTGGTGGAAAGCACGGACGCGGACAGGGCGTACAGCAGGGCCGAGCCATCCTGGCGGGACCAGATCTCCCGAAGATTTCCGAAATATCCCGACGGAATGCCATTGTTGACCGGGTGCCAACCGTCCGTGCATCCGAAGTCAATACTCGCCCGACCGCAATTGATGTAGAAGCACCCCGGTGTGGCCGGGCAGACACCCGCGGCATTGCATCCATCCACATACCCGAGGAGCAACCAGTGATCCCCACGGTCGGAGGACAACAGCACCATTCCCGTCGCCGCGCCGACGAGCAAGGAAGGATCATGAGGATGCTGCCGGATCACCCAGTACAGCGAACCTGGCGGGAATCCTTCCATAAGCGCTTGCTCCCAGAATGCCCCACCATCCGTGCTTCTGTACACGCGAGACGTTGACGCCGCGTACATTGTCCCGTCTCCCCCAGTGAACAGCGTCCTCAGTCCATACCGCGCGATCCCGCTCACCTCCATCCACTGTGCCGACGCATCCATTCTCACAAACAAAAACAGCGCAAGAAAAATGATTCCGTAGAGTATTGCGCGCATGATTCCTCCTTTTGCAGCCTCGCATGCACCAGTGACACCGCATCCCGAAAATCATTCCCATTCCCCGCCATCGTATATGAAATCGCATTCGTCATCGCACTCGATCTCGAACTCGGACTCGATCTCGAACTCGATCTCGAACTCGCGATCGCAATCGCAATCGCGATCGATCACGGCGCGCTTCCGCCTTCGTCAGCCGTTGGCTGACTACGGCGGACACGGGTGCGCGCCGTCCCCGGATTCACATCCGCCTACTCCTCCACCTCGGGAAGATCAGGGAATGACTCGCATTCTTTCACCGCTCCATCCAGCGTATGCAATTGCTGCAGCCGCGTGGCAAGGTCACGCTGGCGGTCGTCGTCGGTCTCGGCGCGCAGCGCCTCCTTGAGGCGTTCGCGGCGCTGTTGTACGTGGCGGTGCAGGAGGCGCTTGTATGCGTCGAGCAGCAGACGTCGATTGTCGGTGGGACGCACAACCTGTTCTTTCTCCCAGCGCTCGCTGATGGGCGCGCGCTCGATGAGCATCTCGGCAAGCAAACCGTGCATGCGCACATCGTCCTCGACATAGGACCAAAGAGCGTCAGTGTCAATGCTCCCATCATGTTCTTCCTGCTCGAACAGAACGTGCAGCAGCTTCCGCATGCGCGCGTCGCGGAAATGCGTGGAGCGGATGCCGTGCAGTACCTCGCCCTGCAGCTCCGACGGTGCCTGCAGCAGCAGCGTGCAGAAATCCTTTTCCTCGCGCGGGATGTCCCCGCCCGTGTCGTCAGCGGACGGCACCGACTCGGGAAGCAGTTCGACAGGACGCGGCGCCGGGCGTTCGCGCTTCGTCTCGCGCAATTCCTTCGCCAGCTCCTGGTACAGCAGGTTTTCGTAAATGCCGTATTTCTGGGAGATGTCGCGGATGTAGAACTCACGGCGGATGGGATCGTCCATCTTCGCGATCAGCTCGACGATGCGGTGCACGACCTGCGCCTTGCCCTCGGGCGAATCAAGGCGTCCCTCGGCCTGGAAGCGCGCGGTGACGAAGTCGACAAAAGACACTGCCCCGGACACCCGCTCCTGCACTTTCTCCGCACCGAATTTCCGGACGTATGAGTCCGGATCCTCCCCGGTCGCCAGCTCCACGATGCGCGCGTCGCAGTCGGATTCGAGGATGATGTCGATGCCGCGCAGCATGGCGTTCATGCCGGCGGAGTCGGCGTCGTAGAGGAAGAAGAAATTCCGCGTGTAACGCGAGAGCAGGTGCACCTGCTCGGGCGTGAGCGCCGTACCGCTGGTGGAGATGACGTTTTCGATGCCTTCCTGGTACAGCGTGATCAGATCGGCGTAGCCCTCGACGAGGATGACCGAGTCGACGTCGCGAATCGCGCGGTGCGACTGCGAAAGGCCGTAGAGCACGCGGCTCTTGACGTACACCGGCGTCTCGGGCGAATTGAGATACTTCGGCTGCTCGTCGCCCTTCAGTGTGCGCGCGCCGAAGCCGAGTACCTTGCGCGACACCGAGAGGATCGGGAAAATCACCCTCCCGCGAAAGCGGTCGTAGGTCGAACCCCCTTCCTTGCGCACAATCAGTCCGGTGGTCTCGAGAATGTCATCGCCGAGACCGGACGCACGGGCGTGGTTCAAAAAGTCGTGCCAGGAATCGGGCGCGTACCCGAGCCCAAAGGTGCGACGCGTGTCGGCGTTCCATCCTCGCTTGTCGAAATATGCGCGTCCCACCGCCCCGGCATCGCCCTGCAACGTGTCGTAGAAAAATCGCGCGGCGAGGCGGTTGGCCTCGTACATCTGCTCGATTTCCTCGCGGGATTCGGGACGCTCCCGTCCTTCCCTCGTGAGCACGATGTTGTACCGTTCGGCGAGTATTTCCACGGCGTCGACAAAGGACACCTTTTCCATTTCCATCAGGAACGTAAATGCGTTGCCGCCCTTGCCGCAGCCGAAGCACTTGAAGATGCCACGCTCGGGATTGACGTTGAATGATGGCGTCTTCTCGCGGTGAAAGGGACAAAGGCCGGTGTAATTGCGGCCGGCCTTGCGCAAACGCACGAAGCCGCTGACAACATCCACGATGTCAGCGGCCGTGCGGACTTCCTCAATTTTCTCCTCGGGTATTCTCATCGCTGGTCGAAGTCAGAAGGGGTGAAGAACAGACGTCCCGGACGCAGCAACGTCCGGGACGGGAAATCAGGAAATGCGGACGCAGTTGGGTTATTTGAGCAGCAGCATTTTCCGTGCAAGCGTGCGGCCGTCGGCGACAAGCCGGGCCACGTACATGCCGCCGGGGAGATCCGCCGCGTCGAAAGTCGTCTGCTGCCGTCCGGCGTCCATCATGCCGTCGGCCAGCACGGCCACTTCCCTGCCCAGCGCGTCACAGATGGAGAGGCGCACGGGCTGCCGCTCGTCGAGGGTGTAGGACAGTGTCGTGGACGGATTGAAGGGATTCGGCCAGTTCTGTTCCAGCACGATGCCCGTCGCAACCGGCACCTGCTCGACGCCGACGGGATCGATCACCGGGAGGTCGGCATTGTACCCCACCACCGCGCGCATGAAGATCGCAGCTTCGGCGCCCTGCGTTGCGAGCTGGTTTTGATTCTCGCTTTCCCGCGGCGTGATCATGTAGCGGCGGGACCGTTCGTACTCGGGCTGGTTGGAATGGACGAGGAGGCTGAAGCCGTTCCACAATCCCTGCCCGACTGCGTATTTCTGCGTCGATATCAGTTTCACGCCGATAAGGAAATCGCGGCGTGGGGAAATGAGGACCGGCGGGTTCAGTGGCACGGCAAGCACGTCGCGCGCGCCTGCCTCGAGCGGAAGATTGAATCGGATGTTGGGACTGGGGAATCCGGCGTCACCAAGATTGACCTTGTATGTCGAAACGATGTTCGTGAGTGACGGCGGCACGCTGCCGTTTTCGAACACCCACACAACCAGCGTGTCGTTGCCCGTCAAGGCCTGGAATTTCACGACGCTGAAACCGAGCAGCACGCTGGTGAGCGTGCATTTCTCGGCCGGACTGAAACGTACGTTGAACACCACGTCAAGCTCGCCCGGGAAACGTGTGACGGCCACAAGCTGGCCGTTGTTGATGCGGGTGAGTCCGTCATACTGCAGTGTGTCGGTCTGCGCCCCGGCAGTCACGGCCAGGCAGCAGAATAAGAAAATCGTAACGGCGTACTTCATGCTGGCTCCTGCGATACTGTTCCGCGAAAGCGGGAATATACGGAATTTCCGAACCTCTTGTCAGCTGTCCACCGTTGCCGGGACGGCCATGTTCATGCGGCGTCGGCCATGTTCATGCGGCGTCGGCCATATTCACGCGGCGTCGGCCTTTGTGCCAGCCTGTTCGCGGGCCTGGCGGTTGAGCAAGGCATGCTTGACAAGGTGGACGAACAACGGATGCGGATCGATCATGCGCGATTTGAGTTCGGGATGGAATTGCGCGGCGACGAACCACGGGTGGTCGGGCAGTTCGATCACTTCCATCAGCGATTCGTCCGGAGACGTCCCGCTGAAAACGAGACCTTGCTTCTCGAGAATCTCCCGGTAGGCGTTGTTGACCTCGTAGCGGTGGCGGTGCCGTTCGCTGATCTGTTTTCTTCCATAGGCCTCGTAGGCCTTCGTGCCGCGCTTGAGCACGCAGGGAAAGGCGCCGAGACGCATCGTGCCGCCCATGGTCTGGATGCTTTTCTGTTCGAGCATCAGGTCGATGACGTTGTTCGGCGTCTCGCCGAATTCCGTGCTGTTCGCATCGGCGATGCCGCAGACGTTGCGTGCGAATTCAATCACGGCGCACTGCAGGCCGAGACAGATGCCGAGGAAGGGAATGTTGTTCTCGCGCACATACTGCACGGCCTTGATCTTGCCCTCGATGCCGCGCTCGCCGAAACCCGGCGCCACCAGCAGGCCATCGAGATGCTTCAGATACTTCGCGGCGCCGTGTTTCTCGATATCCTCCGAATGCACCCAGTCCAGCTTCACGCGCGTGTTGTTTTCACCGCCGGCGTGAATGAAGGATTCGATGATGCTCTTGTAGGCGTCGTGGTACTCGGCATACTTGCCGCACAAACCGATATGCACTTCGTGTTTCGGTTCCTTGATGCGCTTGAGATTCTTGGTCCACCGCTCGATGTCGGCGTCCTTCGGCCGCATGTGCAGCAGGTTCACCACCTTCTTGTCGAATTCCTCCTTGTGGTACTCGATCGGTACCTCGTAGATGGACTCCAGGTCGAGCGCCTCGATGACCAGGTCGGGCTGGATGTTGCAGAACAGGCCGATCTTCTCCTTGATGGAACGCGGAAGCGGACGATCGGCGCGGCAGAGCAGCATGTCGGGCTGAATTCCCAGCTCGAGCAGCATCTTCACCGAGTGCTGGGTGGGCTTGGTCTTGAGTTCGCCCGCCGAGGGAATGAACGGCACCAGCGTCAAATGGATGATGATGGCGTTGCGCTTGCCGACGCCGAGCACGAACTGCCGCATGGCCTCGAGAAACGGCAGGCTCTCGATGTCGCCGACCGTACCACCGATCTCGGTGATGATCACATCGTATTCTTCCTGCTTGGCCAGGCGGGCGTAACGCCGCTTGATCTCGTCGGTGATGTGCGGGATCACCTGCACAGTGGCACCGAGATAGTCGCCCCGCCGCTCCTTCTGGATGACGTGGTTGTAGATCTGTCCCGTCGTTGTGTTGTTGTCCCGCGTCATGTCACGGTTGAGGAAGCGCTCGTAATGTCCGAGATCGAGGTCCGTTTCTGCCCCGTCGTCGGTCACATATACCTCGCCGTGCTGGTAGGGACTCATCGTGCCCGGGTCGACGTTGATGTACGGATCGAATTTCTGGATGGTGACGTTCAGGCCGCGGCTCTGCAGCAGCATGCCGAGGGAGGAAGCGGCGATTCCCTTGCCCAGCGACGAGACCACGCCGCCGGTAATGAATACATATTTGGTTTGCTTGGGTGCGGACATCAGAAGATCGTGGTCTGTGGGGAGGAATTAGGCAAATACAACGAAATCAAGGTAGAGAAATACGAACGGCGAAACAAAGATGAAGCTGTCGAAGCGGTCGAAAACGCCGCCATGGCCCGGCAGCAGGGCCGAGGAATCCTTCACGCCGGCGTCGCGCTTGAGCAACGATTCGACCAGGTCGCCGGCCTGGCCCAGCACGCCGACAATCGCGCCGATGGCCAGCGCCTGGTGCAGGGCGAGATAGTCGACCACGGCGTACTTCGCTCCGGCCATGGTGGCCAGTGCGGCGACGAAACCCCAGATGGCGCCTTCCCAGGTCTTGTTGGGACTGACGCGGGGAAAAAGCTTGTGCCGCCCCATGGCACGTCCGCCGAAATACGCGGCGGTGTCGCACATCCAGATCGTGGCCAGCACAGCGATCACGGTGAAGGCACCCCAGAGGTCGAGCTGGGCGAGCTGCGCCGGTGTCAGGTCGGCCGTGCCGAACACCGGACCGACGTGGAACTCCACCACGGTGAAGATTTCCCGGATGCCCACGGCGCAGCCGAGGAACAGGCCGATGTACAGCGTGCCGAGCACGGTGGCGGAGAGGTTGAGCAGGGGTGAGGGACGCGCGCGGAACAGTTCAATAAGCAGCGCCGCGGCCATGAACAGAATCATGATCCAGATGAAGGCCTGCCACTGCAGGGGCCAGTGAATGCCCCCGCCCACGAGAGCGGGAATGTCGCGCGTGAGCCGTTCGTGGAGAAACACCAGCAGCAGCGCCAGTCCCGCGGCCACCATCAGGCCGGTCTGTGGATCGGCACCCTTGGCGCGGGCCATCCCCGCGAATTCAATAAGCGAGGCGGTGAGCACTGCGGCGACAAAGAGCGCCCAGGCATAGCCGCCCAGCCACGCGAGCACGAGCACCCCAGGAATCGCGACGACGGCAAAAAGCACGCGGGTGCGTGTGTTGCTCACGCGTTGGCCTCGCCCTCTTCTTCCTCGCCGAGTCCTTCCTCCTCGAGCAGTGCGACGATGATCTCTTCCGCCTCCTCGATCTGGGCGCGCGGCACCATCACGTTGACCAGCGCCAGCGTCCCCATGTTGGTGAAATAGACATGGTCATGCTGGTTGAAGATCATGGCATGGATGCCCGCTCCTTCGAGATTCGCCTTGATCATCTCGGCCTCGTAATCGGTGGAGGTCGTGTAGGCGACAACGAAGCCCTGATGCACGTTGAGATGCTCGTCGTTCTCGCAGAAGATGCGGCCGTTCATTTCCCTGGCACATTCCTCGCACACCGGCTTGCCACAGATCACACAGCCGCCGATCGCCTCGACGTCCGGATGGTTCTCGCAGTCCGGCCCTTCCTCGGCGGGACTTTTCGTCAGCAGAATGCCGCAATTATCGCAGAAGGTATCAGTCATGGTGATGAACTCCTCGCAGTTCGGGCAGAACATCGGCTTTCCTTCCACCAGCGGGATCTGGCAATCGACGCACTCCGTCGCGTCGGGTTGGTACTCGGTCAGACATTGAGGACAATACATAACGCCTCCTCTATTGGATGTTAAAGGGCCGCTTCCCCGGCCGGCGGACGCGTGGCAGTCAGTATCCAGAAATACCAGACGCAGACCGCGAATACCGTCAGCGCAATGGATCCGCTGGCGGCATACACGCCCAGTGAGGGCTCGCCGCTCGCGGCGTCGACGGGGAGCAGGTTTTCACTTTGGAATATATACAGGGCAACCACCGCGATGGTGTTGTTCGTTGCATGTGCCACGACCGCATACCAGAGCGAATTCCCGCGCCAGGTAATGACGCTGAAATACACGCCCAGCATGGCCAGCGGAATGAAGGTCACCGGATTCAAATGAAAGAACGAAAAAATTGCGCCCGAGAGCAAGAACGCCCAGCGCAGACGCATCTTTTTTTCGAAGGACCATTGCACGGCGCCCCGGAACAATACCTCCTCGCAGAACGCGGGCGTGAGCGCCACGACCACCCAGACGGTCAGCGCCTCGGCGGGCGTGTGCATCGCCAGCAGCTGGCCGTACAGTTCCTCGAGCAGTTCCTCAAAGGTGTCGAGCAGCGGCAGGAGAAAATCGGGAAGCAGCCAGCGCCGCAGCGCATAATCCTGAAGTTCCACCCAAGCCTGTACGACGAACTGCAACGCGATCACCGACACAACGGTCACCAGCAGCGGCAGCAGCCGTGGCAGGCGCAGCCGCAGCGCCTCTCGCAGTTCCCAGCCCATGAAACGCAGCAGCAGCACGGCCGGCAGGGCGAGAAAAAGCAGCTGAGAGATCACAGTCACCACGCGTACACCGGCGATATTCTCGCTGGTCTCGAGGCCGAAGAGCAGGTAGGTGATCACCCCGCCCAGGACCTGGTACGACACGAAGACCACAAGCACAAGCAGAAAGGCGAAACCCACCGGATGCAGCGGCGGCGTGAAGTCCCTGCGCTCGGCCACTTCCAGCGCTTCTTGCAGTGCCGCCTCACGAATTTCGGCAGCAGGCTGTTTTTCGGAGTCAGGCATCCGTTGTTCGTCGTCTTCACGCGGTCTGTCGTCCTGCATGCGGTTATCCCTTCAGCTGTTCGCGCACCATGGCCGCCAGCAGCGGCAGCATGAGTTCGTGATGCCCGGTGAAGACGTAGCCGCGTCCCGAACCGAGGGTGGGACGAGCAACGACGTTCACATTGGGCCGATAATGCTGGATCATGTCGAAATTCGCGGCGGCGAAACCGCGCGCATCGTGTCCGAGATTGCGCGCGACGGTCAGCGCCTTGAGAAACACCTCGGGGAGGATCACGGCCGAACCCACGTTCATCACCACGCTGCGTGCGCGCAGTCCGGCCACCGCATGCGCCAGCACCCGGAAATCGCGGAAGCTCATCTCGCCGGTTGCGGCGCCGTCCATTGTCGGCTGCTGGTGCACGATGTCGGTGCCAATTGCGGCGTGCACGGACACCGGGACGCCAAGCCGCACGCCGGCGGCCATGATGCTGTACGAAAGATGCGGGGCGCCGGCCTCGATCAGCCCGCGTCCCAGCGCCTCGGCGAAACCGCATTCCTGCTTGTCCATGACACGCGTCAGGGTGCCGTTGATGAAGTCGCCGGTCTCCCGCCACATGCCGAAGCTCCCGTCCTGCAGATTCGTCGCCACATCCTCCGACGTCACGCCGAACAGCGCCGACTCGGAATCGTGGATGGCGCCCGCGCTGTTCATGGCCACGTGCGTGACGATGCCGCGCTCCATCAGGTCGATGACCACCGGGGCAAGACCGGTCTTGATAACATGGGCGCCCATCATGAGGATGACGGGCTGCTTTACATGGGCGGCTTCGGCGATCTCCGCCGCGAAGGCCTTGAGTTCCTTTGCCTTCAGGATGTCGGGCAGCGTCGAGAGGAAGTCGGCGAAACTGCCTCCGGGTTCGAACGGTCGCGCGCAGTCTTCGAGACGCACCTTGCTTGTGCGTCCGGCGACAGACATGGTCTGTATCCTGCTGAAATCGAGTTGTGGAAACATGGAATGTACCCGCAATGCTTTACGGGCGACATCCGCCCGCTCGCCGTAAGGTACGAAAAAAGCAATGATTCCGGGAGGGCTCTCCCCCGTTCAAGCACAATACGCACGCATCCGTCCGGGCGTGGCCTCCTGCGGGGGACGGCCTGCATCGGACGGATGCGTGCAACAGACGGGGAAGCGGCCCTCGCGGGCCGGCCTATTTGAGCTTGGCCCGGACCGGGCCGTTGAGGCCCTTGTATTCGACCAGTTCGGATGTGATCGATCCGATGGGGATTTCCGCGTCGACCTGCACCGGGATGCGGCGCTCGTCGTCGGTGAGCCAGACGAAGATGCGTCCCGAGGCCTTGAACAGACCGCCCTCTTCCATCACGGGCTCGAGCACGATGGTGCGGAAGGTGCCGGCCTTCACCTCGATGGTTTCCTTGCGATGATAGACCACGGTGAGCGTGTAGGTCGTGTCCTTGTAGAAATTCTTCAGTTCGACACGCTGGCCCTGCTTCATCTTGCTGAAGTCAAAGCTGCGCATATAGTAGAATGCCGAGAGGATGTCCTGCGTGAACATCGGCAGTGGGTATTCACCTTCCGTGGTGTAGGCCTTCTGCGCCTCGTGGTCGAAGCGCGCGCTGAAGTCGCGTTTGTATCCGCCCTCGCGGATGCGCTGCGAGAACTTCCACGGAAAGAGCCCCTCAGTGTCGATATGCGTCTCGTAGCGATCGCGGACGTAGTACAGGTTGTCGAAAAACGGCTTCGACTTGACGAGGAACTGCACCTCGTAACACTTGCGTCCCTTCTGCCAGGAGTAGCGCGGGATGGTCATCATGGCCTGTCCGGCGGTGATAAAGCCGTAGTTGACATCGAAGATCAGTTCCTCTCCCACGCCAAAGGCCTTCTGCTCGACCGAGCGGAAGCGCGGCGGTTCGGCCGCCCCGCCGCCAGTGCGCTGCGCCAGCAGGGAGGGAAACAGCAGCGTGACCTGGAGCAGGAGAAGCGAGGAATATATGAGCGTTTTCATGAGCAGTGTCCTTCTGTTGCTGCCCATCGTACGTGCATTCGACATGAATGGTTCCATTTTCGTGACCTTCCACGCATTCTGCGCAATTTCCGGCAGTTTGGCAAGGGGAAAACACGTCCGGGAAACGGGAAGCTACCGCACGAGCAGCGGTCTCACCGTCACGCGGTGTCCATCCGTGACACGCAGGACATACACTCCAGGGGACAGACCCAGTGGCAACCAGAATACACCGGGTGCCTGATCGTCTGCGATGGCGTTCGAAATGACAGATACGCGCCGACCAGTGAGATCCAGGAGAGTGATCTCAACTGTATGGTACAAGTTTCCATCATGTGTGATGTCAATCCGCGTCGGTACACCGTTCCGCACGGGATGAGGATACAACGAACGGATGCCGAACGCGGACGGTGCCGGCGCATCGGGGATGGCGTCGTTGATTCCTCCGGTCTGGTTCCGCATGATATGATCGATGCCGTGGAGATAGAGCGACTGGTTACCACCCCGTACAAGTGTCTCATGACTGGAATACCTAGTATCCTCTATCGAGGAGGTGCGCCAGCCATCAGTACTGCGGAAGAGCTGACGACCCGGGGCCTTACTCCCGTATTTCGATGGGGCGGCATTCATCGCCGCACTCGTGCCATCCGGGAAGAACAACGCACCATCGGCACCAGGTGCCTGCGGATACACCTCCCATGTCGCGCCGCTGTCACCAGTGCGATAGATTTCGCTGAATTTCCTTAGTCCTGGCCGATCATAACGGGCGAATACCAGGCACTGACCGGACCGGTCGGCGTGGAAGGGCCGGAAGAAGGAAAAATTGTACTTGCCGCTGCTGGTGTCCGGTGCGACGAGCACCGGCCGCCAGTCCGCCCAGTCTCCGTCACTATACCACAACGTATCGACTCTGGGATTCTGATCCGGGTAGACGAGCAACCATGAAGGACCGTCGAGGTGAAGTTGTGAATAGATATTTTCGGATCGAACAGGAAGTTTCGCGCCTTGCCACGTTTTCCCCTGGTCCCTGGTAGAGACGAGTTGCCCGTCCGCCAGGAAGCCGATGGCGTTTGTATCGTTAATGCTCGCATCCCGCACGAGAGTTCCGGCAGGAATACCCGCGATCGCGTCACGGTCCAACACCTTCGACCATGACTGTCCCGCGTCGATGCTTTTCGATATAATGGGTCCGCTTTCGGGAATCGTGCCTTCGATACGATACCACACAGAGGCCGTGACCGGGTAGATGCGACATGGTGGTGCACCGAATCGATCCTCGTCTTCGAAATGGCGCATACTCTTCCATCCATCGTCCGTCGCGTAATACCGGTAACGATCACTGGGAATATGTTTGCAGAGCGCGATACCATGGTCATCATTTCCCATTCTGATTGTCTCGACAAGCAGCGGATTCATACGGATGTCGTCCCAGCTTACACCGCCGTCATACGAGAGTGTGACGTCGTCAGTGTCAGCGGTTGCGATAAGGGTGTCCTGTCCGATCGCGAGAAAATATTTCATCCACCGTGATGGCAGCAATTCCCTGAATGTGGAAAATCCGTCGTCCGATCGGAACAGTTTCCCGTCCGCGAGAACATACCCCCGACCATCCTCGAGCGATTTCATTTGTGTGATGGATTTGAAGGATGGAAACCCGCGATGCAACCAGCTGTTCCCGCCGTCATCACTTCGGAGCATTGCTCCATCGGTTGAAAACAGGTAGAGCTTCTCCGCCGATGCCCAGCAGAAGCTCGCTCGATCGGCTCCCGTCCGCGGTTGGGCTCCGGCGACGAACAGATCGGTCTGCGTGCTCCATGTCAATCCGGCATTGGTCGTGGTAAACAGCCGGAAACCACTCAGCCCGCCAATGCGGGAGTGCAGACGGATGGCAATGTGTGTGCTGTCGTGACTCGCGAGATATACGTCCTTGCTGTTGCGAACGGAGTCAGGCAATGGGATCGCCAACCAGTTGCGTCCGCCATCCAGACTGCGATGAAGGGAAGTCCCATGAAGAATGCTGGCTTGGAGGAGAAACAGTGCCGCTCCGTCCCCTGCCAGCTCATAGGTCTGCACGGTCGCAAGATTCGCGGAATCGGACGCAGGAAGGAGCGGGAACGGTACGATGTCAATATTCCCGGTAGACGGGGCAAAGCGCAGAAGCGCGGAGACCTGGCCTGGCGCAAGCGTAAACCGATTCCAGATTGTCGGTTCGGCCAGCAGGAACACCCCATGGGCGTTCGACACCGCATGGTGGATACTCCATTCCCGACCTGCAGGTCTGTTTTCTTTCCAACTTCTGCCTGCATCGGTAGATAATGCGATCAGACCTTCGTATCCGGCCATCACGATGGTATCACGATTCCAATCCACCACCGCGCTGATGGGGCTGTACTCCTCCTCCGGCCACGCCTGTGAGAACATTTGAGCGAGAACCTGCGCGGGCACGACACTTAGTATCATCCACAACAATAGTATCCGTACCATATCTGACTCCCATCTCATTCTATTGGCAGGGGGAACCGGAGCAGTCGACACATTCGATGCGTACTGCTTCTGAGCCACAGAAGTCAGCTGTGAAGGTGTATGTGTCATCCTCTGGGGCGGTAAAGCAGTACAGTGGCCCTGAATAGGGTACCAATTTTCCGTTATCCCAGTAGCATTGCATTGCGTAATACCCTGGAGGGACTTCATGACAGCTCCAGTTCCAGTCTTCCAAACCTCCTCCCCACTCGATGGAAATCCCACAGAAACATACGTTCGGGGGTGTGCTTGGACACCAGCATGAATCGACAACGTAAAAGGCGACGCACTGACCCGCTGATAGGTGGAAGACGTACTGATTCGATGACTGCGATATTATCGGCCAGTTCGGATCCAGATCGCAGAGATTCTGTTGCGCAAATGATGTACTGGTAAATGCGGAAGACACGACGGCGATGAGAACCGGATTGAGACCACTCAAAGTGGATACTCGTCTGAACGGCGCAACTTTCGTTTTCATCTCAAACCTCATTTATCTTGATGCGGGGAATACGTGGTCATTTGATGATTGAACATGATCATTCATCACCGTACAATCACCACCGGCCGGATCGAAACCCGCGACCCGTCACGCAGGCGGAGGGTGTAGCGTCCCGCGGGGAGTCCGTCAACCGCGAGGGGAAACGTCGTTTCCAGCGACGGTGAGGCGACGTCCTGCTCGCGCAGCAGGGTACCAGAAGCGTCGTAGAGTTCGAGTCGCGCCTGGCCGGAGGGCAGCCAGAGGGAAAGCTGCAGCAGGTCGCGCGCGGGCTGCGGCCAGGCGGCGGTGATGGCGGGCGCGTTGCGCAGGCGCAGCAGCGGCTGGCAAATGCCGTCGATCCAGGGGACAGCGGAGACCGGACCGGCGTCGGCGCAGCAGGCGGCGTACAGCGTCATGCTGTCGACGCGCAGCAGGGCGCGTTGTGGCTCGCGATCGGCGATGGCCGCGAAGCGCAGGCGGGGACGGAGTTCGCTGCCGCCGGCATTCGTGTACAGCGCAAGCACGGCAGTGCCCGCGTCTTCGTCGGCATGGATCTCCCAGGCCTCCCCGCCGTCATCGACAACCCCGAGCAACTGAAGGCGCAAGGGATCCCAGCGCAGCGAGGTGCGGAGCAGCGCGGGTCCCACGGCTGTCACGGGTATCCGGAGGGGATACTCCGCAATTCCGCGGACAGCGATCGCCTCGACGGAGTCGATCGCGAAGGCGAAGGACTCGAGACATTGGCACACGTCGACGGTGTCGGACTGGAGAAACACGGTGGTGGGACAGCCGGCGAGGAGTTCGAGGCTGTCGAGTTCCAGCCGCACGGGACGGCTGCTGTCGGCGGCGACATGCCGCAGCACAACGCCGATCAGGTTGCCCGAGGCCAGACCCGGCGTCGCGCGTTCGACGGAAAACTCCAGCACGCCCGGACGCGGCTGGCGCAGACGGGCGCCGGTATTTTCGCTGATGGTACCGAGTGTGACCGGAATCAACGGCGAGACCGAAAGCAGCGCGGGATCGTACCGCAGCAGGAAGCGGAAGGTCAGTTCGAGGCCCGTGTGCAGTCCTGGCTCGAGCGCGACGTACACGATCGCGCGTTCGCCCGGCAGCAGGCGCGGTGGAGCAACGACGCGGGCACGCAGCGTGTCGGCGCGGAAGGGCGAGACGAATACCGTGTCATCGGAGGCGGTTTCCGCACCGAGCGTGGCGTCCAGCTGCAGGAAACGCAGCGAGTCTGCGCAGCCCGCGGCCTCGTAGGCGATCGTGCACCAGGGCGAGACGATCTCCGCCGCGACCGAGCGCAGTACACCGGCGATGAGTGCCGGGGAGAACAGACGCCAATATCGGCCGCCGGTCTCGCGGGCGAGCGTCGAGAGAATGTCATCGGACAGCTCGGTGTTGCCGAAGCCGATTATGAAGATCCGGATATCCGCCGCCTTCGCGCGCGGGATGAGATCCTCCCAGGGTATCGCCGAGGCGTTGTCCGTTCCGTCGGTGAAAAGGATGCAGTACTTCCTGCCCGGGCGGACGGCGAGGTCGCGAAGCGCGAGATCCGTCGTCTGGTAGATGGGGGTGTTCGCGCCCAGTGCCAGTCCCGACACGGCGGAGTGCAGCGCCGCGCGGTCGCTGGTGAAATCCAGCACCAGCTCCCCGCCGTTCGAGAAATGGTAGATGGCCGTGGCGTCGTTGTCACGCAGACTGTCGACCACCGCGTGCGCACCCGCCTTCAGGCTGTCGAAGGCCGAGCCACTGAGGCTGCCGGAGTTGTCGAGCACCAGCGCGATGTTGTTGGCCTCCGCGCTGTCGGGACATTGCACGTCGATGTCCAGCTCCAGGCCATTTTCCCGCAGGGTGAAGGCCGCCTTGCCCGGCTGCGCCAGCGCCACCCCTCCCCTGCCAACCTCGACCTGCAAGCGTATGAGCGGCAGCGCACGCGCATCCACCGTCCTCACCCGCACCTCCAGCGGCTGCGCCACCGCGGCAGTTGCGAAAAGCATCGCGATCACCGCGATGATGGACTGAACGGCGAGGTCCGCAGCACCGAATCGCCGCTGTACGCTGTACGCTATACGCTTTACGCTGTACGCCATACGCTTTACGCTGTACGCTATACGCTTTACGCTGTACGCCATACGACTCTCGCTATCCCGCGTTTTCTGTCCTATCGCGACCGTGCAGTCATTTTCCATCTTTCCATCTTTCCATCTTTCCATTTTTCCATTTTTCCATTTTTCATCAGCCATCACCGTTTCACCACCACCCTCACCACACTCTCCCCTCCGGAAAACAGCCGAAGGAAATATACGCCATTCTCCAGACCCGACATCGAAAACTGAAGGTCGCGTCGACCATCGAG
>JAGTUZ010000198.1 GCA_018224415.1 Bacteroidota bacterium
CAGGCATCATCCCGAAGTGATCGCATGGGGTTCCGGCCGCACTACGCGACTGCGCGTCGCGCACCTGCAGGCGCAGGGCGTCGAGGTCCTCGCCTGGGTAGATCTCGATCCGCGGAAGGTCGACCGAGAGATCCATGGCGTTCCCGTCATCTCCCCCGACGAAATCCCCAAACCCGGCCGCTGCTTCGTCATCCCCTACGTCGGCACCCGACACGCGCGCGAAGAGATCTGCACCTGGCTCGAGAGGCAAGGCCACCGCCTCGGAAAGGACTTCATCCCCGCCGCATGATTGAAGCGGGGAGAGGGGGAGAGGGGGAGAGGGGGAGGCATCGCCTGGGGGCGGCGCGCACCAGCGCGCCGTGTTGGGTGAGAGAGGGTTGCCGGTCTGCCACGAATCTGTCATCTGTCATTTGTCATCTGTCATTTGTCATTCTTCATCAGCCATCATCCATGTTCGCATTCCCCACGCTTCACGATATCACCACCGCAGCCAGCAGAATCGAACCCTGGGCGCACCGGACCCCGATCATGACGAGTTCGGCCATCGACGCGATGGCGGGCAACACGCTGTTTTTCAAATGCGAGAATTTCCAGAAGGTGGGGGCGTTCAAGTTCCGCGGGGCGAGCAACGCGGTGCTGTCCTTGTCCGACGACGAGGCAGCGCGCGGCGTGGCCACGCACAGTTCCGGCAACCATGCACAGGCGCTGGCGCTGGCGGCGCGGCTGCGGGGGATTCCCGCGTTTATCGTCATGCCCTCCAACGCACCCGCGATCAAGAAGGCCGCGGTCGCAGGCTACGGCGCGCGCATTGTAGAATGCGAACCCACGCTCGAGGCGCGTGAGAGCACGCTCGATGCGGTCGTGGGCGAGACCGGCGCGGCGTTCGTGCATCCGTACAACGACCCGCGCGTCATCACTGGACAGGCCACCGCGGCGAAGGAGCTGATCGAGGATGTACCGGATCTCGATATCCTCATGACGCCCGTCGGCGGCGGGGGACTGCTGAGCGGATCCGCCCTGTCGGCGTTTTATCTCTCGTCCGGCACCGCTGTGATCGCGGCGGAACCCGAGGGCGCGGACGACGCCGCGCGCTCCTTCCGCGCGGGGCGCATCATTCCCTCCGAAAACCCGCGCACCATCGCCGACGGACTGCTGACCAGCCTGGGCGAAAACACCTTCGCCATCATCCGCGCGCACGTGTCCGACATCGTCACCGTGTCCGACGACGCGATCATCCGCGCCATGCGTCTGGTCTGGGAGCGTTTGAAGATCGTCATCGAACCCAGCGCGGCGGTCCCCCTCGCCGCCATCCTCGAGCGGAAGCCCGACACGGACGGCAAGCGGGTGGGGATCATTTTATCCGGCGGGAATCTGGATCTGGACAGGCTGCCGTGGCAGTCTTGAACGAGAACGAGAACGAATGGTCACGTACTCGTACTCGTTCTCGTACTCGAAAACGAAATCTCATGAGGCCCACATGAATCTATCACCACGCGTTGATAAAGCAAGCATGAACTACAAGTCCATCTTCTTCGACGCCGACGATACACTGTTCGACTATGTCTCGGCGGAGCGTGCGGCGTTTGCGCGAACTGCGGAGACCTTTGGGCTGGGGGAGCGGCTGGAGGAGGCGCATGAGGTCTATCGCGTGCACAATCACGACGTGTGGCGCGAACTCGAGCGCGGGGAGATCACACAGGACGAACTGAAGGTCGATCGCTTCCGCCGTCTGCTGCGCGCGCTTGGTGTCGATGAACGGCCGGCGCCGGAAATGTCGCCGTATTATCTCGACCGGCTTTCCGAGCAGACGCAGCTGCTGCCGGGCGCCGAGGAGGCCGTGCGCGCGGCGGGGGAGCGGCACACGCTCGTGCTCGTGACCAACGGACTCACCACCGTGCAGCGCCGCCGCTTCGCGGCCGCGCCGATCACGCGGCATTTCCAGCGCATCCTGATCAGCGAGGAACTCGGCGTGGCCAAACCCGACCCCGCCATCTTCGCTTCCGCGATGGAGGAGTTCGACCTGCGTCCCGAGGACGTGCTGCTCGTCGGCGACAGCACCTCCAGCGACATGCCCGCCGCGCGCAACGCCGGCATGGATTTCTGCTGGATCAACCCGGGGCGGAAATCGATTCCTGCCGGACTGCGGGCGAAGTATATCGTCGAGAGTGTGGGGGAGTTGGTGGGACTGTTCCAGGATGACAAATGACAAATGACAAATGTGAAGATGGAAGGATGGAAAAATGGAAAGATGGAAAGATGGAAAGATGGAAAAATGGAAAGATGGAAAAATGGAAAGATGGCCCGGGGTTCGGATCGATTGCTCGGTGCGTGGCGCCTAATGCCAAGAGCCTACAGCGCGTGAGCCCACCGAAGGTGGGCGAACGCACGGTCATTTGTCATCTGTGGAGGAATGCGTAATTTGGACCAACGTATCGTTTGTTACGGACGCAGATTATTCACTACCGAGGATGAATTGTATGAAACGCACCATCGTGGCGATGCCCGGTGACGGGATCGGAAAGGTTGTTCTCCCCGAGACGATTCG
>JAGTUZ010000199.1 GCA_018224415.1 Bacteroidota bacterium
TCCGGCATGGCCGTTCCGGCATGGCCGTTCCGGCATGGCCGTTCCGGCATGGCCGTTCCGGCATGGTCGGGGGGGGAAGGGTTGTTTCTCGCAGGCCATTCCGATAGATTTGGCCATGCTACTTCTCGTATTGCTCAGCGTGCTGATCATTCTCCTCTCCTTCCTCGCCTCCAGCATGGAAGCTGCCCTGTTTTCCGTGAGCGCGGTGCAGGTCGAACAGATGCTCGAACGCCGGAAACCCGGTGCCGCCCGGCTGCAGGCCAACAAGGAACGCATCCAGGAATCCATTGTCGCCATCGTTATTCTCAACAACCTGGCGAACATCGCCGGTTCGATATTCATCGGCGCCATCGCCGTCGAGGTATTCGGCGACTTGTGGGTGGGTGTGTTTTCCGGCGTCCTCACTTTCGCGATCATCCTCTTCGGCGAGGTCGTGCCGAAAACAATCGGCGAGCGGAATGCCGCAGAATACGCGCGGCACACTGCCGGGTTCGTGTTCATGCTCCGTATGCTGTTCAAGCCACTGATTATCCTGATCGATGTGCTCATCCGTCCGATGGGGATGGACACCGATGCCAAGACCAAGATCGACGAGGAAGAAATCCAGGTGCTCGCCCGTCTCAGCCACCGGCATGGCAACATCCTCGAAAGCGAAAGCCGCCTCATCCGACGCGTCTTCCAGCTCGACGACATCCTGGCCCGTGACATCATGACACCGCGCACCGTTGTTTTCGCGCTGCCGGCGTACCGCACGCTCGAGGAAACGGCCGAGGATCTTTACCACGCCTCGATCAGCCGCATCCCGCTGTACGAGGAAGACCTCGATGACATCGTTGGTGTGGCGCATATCCGTGACCTGCTGGCCGCGCTTGCGAAAGGGAAGGGAAAGAAGACGCTGCGGGATTTTGCCGACGAGGTGAGCTTCGTGCCGGATACGGTCAGCACCAACCGCCTGCTCGACACTTTCATGAAAAACCGCGAACACATTTCGATCGTGGTGGATGAATACGGCGGCATGGCGGGCGTCATCACGCTCGAAGACATACTCGAACAGCTTGTAGGGGAGATCGTCGACGAACACGATCTCGATGTGGACCTGCGCGTCAAGGCGCGCATGCAGCAGGAATTGCGGAGGGGGAAAGGGTTCGGGTCGAGAGACCGTTAATCCAGATCGAGGCCGGTGTCGAAACGCCAGGCCAGGCCGCCGCTGAAGATGAGATGCTTGGCGATGCCGGCGCCCGCGAAAATCTGTGCCCGACCGAGATGCGCCGTCACACCCAGCGTGAGCTTCACCGCATTGTCGTCGAGGGAGACCGGGGCCGTTTGTGGATCGATGTCATATCCGATCTCCTCCTTGATGTTCGCCGGCAGCGTGAAGGTGTAGCTGCCTTCCGAGGAAAGACTTTCAAAGGAAAATCCCGCATAGGGCTCTATCCAGTCAAATCGACGGCTGGCGTGAACGTTCACTGCAAACAGGTCGGTGCGCGCCTCGAGCTTTGCTCTGGTGATGCCGACTTCGTTCTCGATGGTGCTGTGCTGGAAGCCCACCTGTAACGCGGCGTCCACCGGCGCGTTGTCGAACCAGTTGGTGAACGCGTGTTTGACGGCGATGCCGAAAAAGGAAAACTTGCCGATGTTCACGTCGAAGACGACGGGGGGAACGTAGCGCAGCAGCAGCTCGGTGCTGTAATACGAACCGATCGTGACCTGGGGAACAGCTGCCACAACCATGTCCTGATTTGTCCCCGGAGTGAGCGCAAGCTGGCTCGGCAACCGGGCGAGCGTCGCGCTGTCGATCCCGGCAACGTTCTTCTGGATGTACTCTTTCGGAATGGTGAAACCACTTCCCTCGGCGCCGAACACCGTGGCCGTTGTCACCCGCGTCTCCAGTTCACCCGCCGCGACGGCGCCGCGCAACTGCAGCTTGAAATAGTTCAGCTGCACCACACGCAGCCACTCCTGCGACAACGGGGCATGGGGGTTCGGCTTTTCGTCCAGTGGCAGCGTGGCGGTGAAGCTGCGTTCGTCGTCGAGTACGAAGGCAACCATCGAGCGCACGGACACGTCGATGTACAGGCGGTTTTTCTTCGGCACGTACGCCCGGTTGTAGAACGCGTCGTTCGCACCGACGTTGGAGACGATCACCAGCGGACTCATGAAGCCCTTGGCGTTGGTCGAGAAGAGCTCGAGCGAATAGTCCTCGAGCAGGGCCTTGGTGTCGAACTGGATCTGTGCGCCGGCGGGGCCGGCGAGAACGACGGTCAGCAGGATGATGGATACCAGGCGCATGGGATGCCCTTTAGATCGTGAAGCCGATACCAAGCGTGAGATTGTTCTGGACGCCGAAACTGTATTCGGCGGTCAGGTCGATCAGGGAGAAAAGAGATAGCGCGCCGCCCGCGGCGAAGCGAAGGTTGCGCCGTTGGAAGTCAAGCGTGATCGCTGTGGCCGGCAGCTGTGACGTGGCTTCCGACGTGTACGACACGGCGATGTCATAGGACTCGTAGCCGACGCCGCCGAACAGGGTCACGTCGCTGAAGGCGACGCTGGCCTGCAGCAGGCCGGCGAGGCTGTTGCCGTCAACCACATCGCCGATGCTAAAATGCTGGTAGCCGACCAGTACGGCCAGGTCGAAGGGCACGTCGAGGTAATGCGTGATTTCGTGTTTGAGGCCGCCGCCATAAAAACTGATCTCCCCGATCTTGTCATCGAAGCGCGAAGGGGGGAGTCCGCGCAGGATGATGTCGGTACCCAGCAACGGACCGATGGCTATCTGCGGCATGGCAATGACAAAGGCGGAAAGCCCGGTGCCGCCGGGGAAAGCGATAGGCGGCTGCGAGGGCTGGTCAGACGTGATGGTTGTGCCTTCGCCCCCAACGATCGTGGCTGTTGAGAAACTGCCGGGATAACCGAGCTCTGTCAGCTCCGGCGGCAGTTTGGCGATGAAACTGCGGTCGGCGTCGGGAATGTAGGTAGTGATCAGCTTCGCGCCGATCCAGACATGGAAAACACTGTCGATGCGGGCCGTGTGCGAGTAGCCGCTGTTGATGCTGTAGCCCACTGCGTCGATGCCCGGACGCAGGTAGTCGCGGGCCATTTCCTCTACCCCGAGCCGCTCGATGAGGCCGCCGAGATCCTGTGCCGTCGCACGCGTCGCGGGCAGGATGGCGACTGCCAGGAACAGGAACCCGGTTACCGCACGGACGAACTGCTGCCATTTCGGATACATATGTCCTCTACGATCTTCCGTTGACTGCGTCGATGATCTGTTTCGTGATGTCGTCAATTCCGCCAACGCCGCGAATGTCGAGCAGCAAGCCCTTGTCGCGGTAGTAATCGGCCAGCGGCTCAGTGGTGTCGTGGTAGATGCGCAGACGCCTGCGAATCGTTTCCAGCTCGTCGTCCTGTCGTCCGCGTGTGCTGAGGCGTTTGAGCAGTTCCTCTTCGGGCACGATCATGTTGAGCACACCGTCGAGCTGTGCGCCCTCGGGCAGCATCTCTTCGAGGGCCGACGCCTGCGAGGGCGTGCGCGGATAGCCGTCGAGCAGGAAGCCATCGGCCACATCGGGCTGCGAGAGCCGTTCGCGAACCATGGCGTTGGTCACCTCGTCGGGCACCAGTTCGCCGGACTCCGAGTACCGTTTCGCTGCGATGCCGAGCGGCGTCTCGTTACGGATGTGCTCGCGGAATATGTCGCCGGTCGAGATATGAGAGATGTCGAAATATTTCGATATGAACTGGGCCTGCGTACCCTTCCCGGCACCCGGGGGACCGAAAATCAAAAGCCGCATGTCGTCCTCGCGAAAAGAGATGGATAGGTTCTGCGTGTTGCGTGCGATGGGGTAAATCGATTGGAAAGTACGGATTTTCCGGAGATGAACAAATCAGACATCAGGGATGCGGATTATGCCGGTCCAGTCCGGACGGTGTCGAGGCTTCCTTCCCAGCCGCATCGGCGGTCGGTATGTCGCCGCGCTTGTCGCTGTGCTTTTCGCTGTGCTTGTCACTGTGAGGCGCACGTGTGCGGCGCGTTTGTCCTTCGCGCGCACCTTCGCGCACGGCAAGCTGTCCGCAGGCGGCGTCGATGTCGCGGCCCGAGCTCGAGCGCAGCATGACGGTGACATGCACATCGCGCAGACGTTGCGCAAATTCCTCGATATGCGCGCGCGGGGGGGAGAGCAGTTGCATGGGCATGCCATCCGGATAGGCCGCGCCGATCGGATGAAAGGGGATGATGTTGACCTTGCTTGGCACGCGCCGGGTGAGTTTCGCGAGCCGGCGCACGTCGTCCACCCCGTCATTGAGTCCGTCGAACAGAATGTACTCCCAGGTGATGCGACGGCGCGTGAGGCGATGATAATATTCCGCGGCGTCGATGATCTCGGCGAGCGGATACTTCTTGTTGATCGGCATCAAGCGCAGGCGCAGTTCGTCGGTTGTGGCATGCAGCGAGATGGCGAGCTTGATCTTGCGTCCCTCGTCCGCCATGCGGCGGATGCCGTCGGCCAGGCCGGCGGTGGACAGCGTGATATGGCTCGCGGCGATCGCCGCCGTTTTCTCGTGCGTGAGCAGCTCGGCCGCGGCCATGACATTTTCGTAGTTCAGCATGGGTTCGCCCATGCCCATGAACACGAGGTTGGTCACGCGTGATGCGCTGCGTTTCTGCACGGCGAGATACTGGCCAAAGATCTCCCCGGGAGTGAGGTTTCGCTTGAGTTTCATCGAGGCAGTGGCGCAGAACCGGCAGTCGAGCGGACATCCCACCTGCGTGGATACACAGATCGTGAGGCGTTTTGGCTGTCCGGCCTCCTCGCTTTCGGAGGGGATGAGAACGGTTTCGATGTTGCGGCCGTCCTCGAGCCGTAGCAGGAATTTCCGTGTGCCGTCCGTGCTGTGCTGTTCGGTCACCGCCTCCGGATGCGCGATGCGGAAACTTGTGGCCAGTTCCGCACGCAGCGTCTTCGGCAGGTTCATGCATTCGTCGAAGGTTTCCACTCCGCGGTTGTGCAGCCAGTAAAACAGCTGCTCGCCACGGAAACGGGGCAGTCCCGCCCCCTCGCAGACGTCCTGCAATTCCGCGACCGAGAGGCCGAAGAGATTTGGGGTGTTCGTTTTCATTGTGGGAAATGTAATGAAATTCGCGATGAGGATAAGAGGATGAGCAATGACAATGATGACAAGATGAGAAAATCGCAATGATGACAATGGCGACAGGACGGATGATGACCGAATGTGCGTTCGGCGATTGGCCTTGCGAGGCCGTGGATTTCGACTTGTGCGCGGAGGAGGGGGATGGTAGATTACAGGATTGTCCTGCATTCACCTCACCGTTGGAATCTTTCTCCTTGCGTTTCATTCTTGCTGTCCTGCTTCCCCTGGTTTTCCTCCTGCCGTCGGCGAAGCTTGCGGCGCAGGTGGCCGCGGATACACTCGCGCCGTCCGGTACGCTCGCGCCGTCCGGTACGCTCGCGCTGCCGGATACACTCGCGCTGTCCGGTACGCTCGCGCTGCCGGATACACTCGCGCTGCCGGATACACTCGCGCTGTCCGGTACGCTCGCGCCGCCGGATACGCTGACGGCCGTCGCTGCACAGGGGATTGCTGATTCGACCGCGTCGCTCCGTGGTGACGATGGATCGGCGGGGGAAACAGCGATGGTGGAGTCCATCGAGACTGTCGGGAAGCCACTGCCGGTGCCATTCGACGGTTATGATCCGATGCAGTCGCAGTGGAAGTGGGAACGCGCGGCGATTGTGGGGGGAATTCTCGGGGCGACGGTGACGGGCATTCATATTTACCAGCATAACGCCTGGTGGAAGGACCGCCGCACGAGCTTCCATTTCCAGAACGACTGGGATTACGCGATGAACGTGGACAAGGCCGGGCATTTCTTCGGCGGGGCGGTCGGCGCCTTCCTTGGCCGCAAGTCGCTCGAATGGTCGGGCGCGTCGCGCACGTCGTCGCTCTGGGGAGGTGCGCTGATGGGTGCGCTGTTTGAATTGTATATCGAATTCGAGGACGGCTTCGCGCAGGACTGGGGATTCAGTCCGGGCGACGCCATGGCCGACGTCGCCGGGGCCGGCTGGCCGCTGCTGCAGGAGTATGTGCCGGGTTTCGAACACCTGCATCCGAAATTTTCCTATTGGCCGTCGCAGGCGCTGCGCGACGGCAATCACGACGGAAACATGATCGATGATTACGAGGGACAGACGTTCTGGATGGGTGTGCATGTGCACGGATTGCTTCCGCGTTCATGGAAGCAATACTGGCCGGAATGGCTCGGTCTCGCCCTCGGCCTGCAGGTGCGCAATATGCCGCTGAAAGTCGACGGGCAGGTGATCTACGGCAAACCGCTCGAACGCCACCTGCTCATCGCCCTTGACTACGACATGACGAAAATCATCCCGGGAGACGGCTGGCTGCTCAATGCGCTGAAGGAGGGACTGAACTTCATCCACTTTCCGGCGCCCGCCATCCGCATCTCGCCGGACTATATCGCTTATGGACTGTATTTCTGAGAAGGGACCCGCACTGTTGACCAGCATCGTCATTCCCACTTTCAACGAAGAAAAGCTCCTTCCGCAGATTCTTGCGCAGTTCCCGCCGGAACTGCTGGCGGCGAAAAACGTCGAGCTGATCGTGAGCGACGGCGGAAGCACCGACCGCACGCTGGATATCGCCCGCGAGCACGGCGCGAAGGTGGTGCCGCATACCGAAGCCCGTCGGCAGACCATCGCCGAGGGACGCAACCGCGGTGCGGAGGTGGCTGTCGGTGACCTGCTGGTGTTCATCAACGCAGATATCCGCATCAGCGACCCCGAACGCTTTCTGCGCGAGGCACGGCGTCTCGCTGCGGAACCGGGCGTCGCGGGTCTCACGACGGTGGTGCATGTGTTCCCGGAAGAGGAACGGCGTTCCGACCGCCTCTTCCATCTCTGGCACAACAGCTACGTGCGCTTTCTCAACCTGATCGGCGAGGGCATGGGACGAGGCGAATGCCAGATCCTCACCGCAGACATGCTCCGCCGGGTCGGTGGCTACAACGCCGCCATGGTGGCGGGCGAGGATTACGACCTCTTCCGTCGCGTGCGCAAACACGGACGCATCCGCATGCTGCCCGGCGTGACGGTGTACGAATCGCCGCGACGCTTCCGCAAGTATGGGTACCTGCACATTCTCTGGGGGTGGTCGCGCAATGCACTCGCGGTGATCTTCCGCAACAAGTCCTCCAGCGAGGAGTGGGAAGCGGTGCGCTGACGCGGTGCGCTGACGCGGTGCGCTGACGCGGTGCGCTGACGCGGTGCGCTGACGCGGTGCATGGAAACCGCACTTCCATCCGGCGGAGTTTTTGCTATTTTATATTATTGTGCTTGATTCAGCATGGAGTTGCGCGTATGAAAACGATCCGTATGAACCTGACCCCATACATCTTGCTTCTGCTTCTTCTTCCCGTCCTTGGCTGCAGCGACGACGACGACGGCCCCGCATCGCAGCAGCTCGATATGGCGCTGGTCCCCGCCGGCAGCTTCACCATGGGCGATCAGGTCGGGGATGGCTTTGCCGAGGAAAAACCGACGCGCAGCGTGACGCTGTCGGGCTTCTACATGTCCAATCATGAGGTCACGCAGAAACTGTATCAGGAGATCATGGGCGAGAATCCCAGCCACAACAAGGGCGACAGCCGTCCGGCGGAAAACATGACCTGGTTCAAGGCGCTGGAATTCTGCAATGCGTTGTCGGCGAAACACGGCTACACGCCTTGCTACAGCGACATTGCCGGAACACCTGCGGTGGATATGAACGCGAACGGCTACCGCCTGCCCACGGAGGCGGAATGGGAATATGCCTGCCGCGCGGGCACCGCGACCAATTACCACACCGGAAACGGCGAGGCGAATCTCGCCCGTGCGGGCTGGTATTCGGGTAATACCAACGGGTCGACGCAGGACGTCGGAAAGAAGGAAGCCAATTCCTTCGGTCTCTTCGACACGCACGGCAATGTGTTCGAATGGTGCTGGGATTGGTACAAATCCGACTATTACAAGGATGGCGGCACGAGCAATCCGACCGGACCTTCCGGGGGAAGCGAACGCGTCTGCCGGGGTGGGTCGTATTTCGTTTTCGAGTACGGGTGCCGCTCTTCGTTCCGCTCCTATCTCAAGCCGAGCATCCCGAGCAGGGACATCGGCATCCGACTCGTGCGCAAGGCGTCGTGACCAGCGAATCCGAGTCTGTCAGATGCGGAACCTGAATCTGCCTGCTACGGAACTCGAAACGGTGTGACGGCGGTTGAGGAGGAGGGCTCACGCGCCCGTGTTGGTGATCAATTAGCGCATTGCATCGGACGCAGGCAATGCGTAGAATGAACCGAATGTGTCCACACGATTTCGATTAATCCCTATAGAGGCTGGTGTTATGTTCAAGCAGAAGTTTTCCGTCGTGAGCGTGTTCATCCTGCTTGTGTTCGGCGTGTTCATGGGTACGCAGATCCGTGCGATCTCCGAGGACAACATCTATGAGCAGTTCAACAAGTTCAAGGACGTGCTCAACTACACGCAGAAATATTACGTCGACGAGGTGAAGGCCGGCGACCTGGTCACGCACGCCATCGAGGGCATGCTCAAGTCGCTCGATCCGCATTCGGTGTACATCAGCCCCAAACAGCTCGAGAAAGTGCAGGAAGATTTCAAGGGGAGCTTCGAGGGCATCGGCATCGAATTCCGCATCGTCAACGACACCATCACCGTGGCCAACGTGATCTTCGGGGGTCCGTCGGAGAAAGTTGGTCTGCTCACGGGCGACAAGATCGTGGAAATTGGCGGAGAGACTGCCGTCAAGCTGCAGAACGAGGACGTACAGAAGAAGCTTCGCGGCGAGAAGGGGACGAAGGTCACTGTCGCGGTGATGCGTCCCGGCGTGACGGCCCCGATCGACATCACCATCACGCGTGACAAGATTCCGCTCTACAGTGTGACTGCCAGCTTCCTGCTCGATGACGGCGTCGGCTATATGAGCATCAACCGCTATGCCGCGAACACCTACGACGAGTTCATCGACGGCCTGCGTCAGCTCAAGCAGCAAGGCATGAACAAGCTGGTGCTTGACCTGCGCTCCAATCCCGGCGGCTATCTCGAGCAGAGTTTCCGCATGGCCAACGAGTTCCTCAAGCGCGGCCAGAAAATTGTCTACACCAAAGGACGCCGTTCCGATTTCGATGAGAACTACGTGGCTACCGGCGGTGGAGAATTCCAGGACCTGCCGCTGATCATCCTCATCAACAACGGCAGCGCCTCAGCCAGCGAAATCGTTTCCGGCGCGGTGCAGGACCATGACCGCGGTTTGATCGTCGGCGAGACGTCCTTCGGCAAGGGCCTCGTGCAGCGGCAGTTTGAACTTTCCGACGGCTCTGCCTTCCGCCTCACCACGGCGCGTTATTACACGCCGAGCGGGCGCATCATCCAGCGGCCCTACAGCGAGGACGACGAGGAATACTACCGCGAGGCCTATATGCGCGAGGAGGAGTCGAGCAACAATGTCGAGCATACCTCGGAAGCCGATACCTCGCGTCCGAAGCATGAAACCGCAGGCGGACGCATCGTGTACGGCGGCGGTGGCATCACGCCCGATTATATCGTGCGCTACGAAAACCTCGAGCAGTATGCTGCACGCATGCGCTTCCACATTTTCGAATTCATCACGGCCTATCTCGACAAGCAGGGCGCCCGCCTTCGCGAGCAGTACGAGAAACCTGGCGCCCAGCAGTTCGTGAGCGAATTCAAGATCGGCGAGGCGATGATGCAGGACTTCATCGAATTCGGCAAGGCACGGGACGTCGAATTCAACCAGGAACAATACGACGCGGACAAGGACTGGCTGCGCGCCTCGCTGAAGGCCCAGATCGCCCGCACGCTGTTTGGCAACGAAGGCCAGTTCCGCGTGCTGCTGGCGGTGGATCCGCAGTTCCAGAAAGCCGTGATGCTTTTCCCTGAAGCAAGGAAAATCGCTGGACTGCGCTGAGTAAACGAAAGTGAACAACTCGTTCGATACATTGAAACGTGGTTCCGTTCGGAACCACGTTTCCCGTTACACAGCGGACAGATGCACGAGGCGGCGGTCGTGCGTCGCGTTTCCATTGGCGCTGCCGCCTCTCGATCGGCTGATTGTCCCTGCGCTTCTGTTGCTCCCCGCGCTGTTGATCGCGCTGCTGCTGTCGCAGACGGCTTCGGCACAACAGGGGAGATCATTCTCCGGTTGTCCGATATCCTCGGCCAATAGCGCTTGCTTCCAGGCAGGAGAGGAACTGCAATACGAGGTCAGCTACCTGGGTATCGGACTGGGCACCATCAGCACGCGTGTGAACGCTGTGCAGACGGGAGCGGGAGAGCGGCGGATTTCCGCCGAGTGCCTGATCCGCACGTACAAGGGCGTGCCTTTTGTCACGCTCAACACATTGTTCCAGACCGTTATGGGCGATTCGCTCGAATCGCTGCGATTCCGCAACCGGGAGTATCTTGCGGGCGAAAAGGTGTTCAAGGAAATCCTTTACACGTTTCCAAAAAACCTTGACCGCGTCTATATTTCCGAGGAGGTCGAGCGGCATCCCGAATGGGCGAAGCAGGACACGCTCGAATTGGAAGGGAAGCGCTGGCAGGACGGGCTTTCGCTCTTCTACTACGCCCGGGCCTTCTCGCACGACAGAAGGCGCTGCAAGGTGCCCGTGCTCATGTACCGCACCAAGGCGACCACGGAAATCCACTTCGGCGTAAAGGAAGAGGAGGAAGACATCGACGCGGTGGAGTACGACATCCGTTGCACCAAGCTGGAAGGGGAGACGGGCTTCACCGGCATTTTCGGGCTGACCGGCGGTTTCGAGGGCTGGTTCAGCGACGACGAGGCCGCGATACCCATCCGGGCAAAAATGCATGTGCTCATCGGGAGCATCAACATCGAACTCGTCAAATGGAAGCGCAAGGGCTGGAAGCCACCGCGCGCAGAGGATTAACACGAGGAAGTCCATGATCTATCCGTATGAAGGGAAGTACCCGGAAATCCACCCATCCGTGTTCATGACCGACGATGTTGTCATCGTCGGCGACGTGCATGTCGCCGAGCAGGCCAACATCTGGTTCGGGACCGTCATCCGCGGCGATGTCAACCGCGTCGAGATCGGTGCACGCAGCAATCTCCAGGACAACTGTACACTGCACGAAACCTGGAAGAAACACCGCCTCGTGATCGGAGCCGATGTCACGGTTGGACACGGCGCCATTCTCCACGGCTGCACAATCGAAGACGGCTGCCTGATCGGTATGGGCGCAAAGGTTCTGGACCGCGCCGTTGTTGGCAGCGAATCCCTCGTCGCCGCGGGCGCCGTGGTGCGCGAAGGTTTCGAAGTGCCTCCGGGGTCACTGGTCGCAGGCGTGCCCGCGAAGGTCGTGCGTCCCCTCAACGATGAGGAACGTGCGGGCGGACGGCAGTCCGCAGCCAATTACCTGTTTTATGTCGAGCAGTACCGGCTCCACCGCGATCTCGAACGCGGACTGGATTTCCACTCCTATCTCGAATACAAGCGGACGGGACGCTTATGAGACTCTCCGTTCTTCACGACAGCGCCATGCTGCAGCGCCTCGAGGCAGCATTGCGCGAGGATGTCGGGACCGGCGACATCACCACGGAATGCACCGTGCCGTCGGATCTCGCCGGCGAAGGGGTGTTTACCGCGAAGGCCAACGGCGTGCTTTCAGGCATGGAGGTTGCAGCGACGGTGTTCCAACTCGTCGACGATAACCTGGTCATCGACGCGAAATATACCGACGGCATGCCGGTGCTGCGCGGAAGCGACATCGCCCGCGTGACGGGGAGCGTTGCTTCGATGCTCACCGCCGAGAGAGTGGCACTCAATTTTCTTCAGCGCATGAGCGGTATCGCCACGGCAACGGCGTCCTTCATGCGGCTGGTGGAGGACACGGACGTGCAAATCCTCGACACGCGCAAGACCGTCCCGGGCCTGCGGGCGTTTGACAAGCTCGCGGTGCGGCACGGACGCGGTACGAACCACCGCTTCGGCCTCGACGACATGGTGCTGATCAAGGACAACCACATCGCCGCTGCGGGCGGCATCACCGCCGCGGTGGAGCTGGTGACAGCACGGTTGCCCAGTGACCGCGGCATCGAGCCCAGGGACCGCGGCATCGAGCCCAGGGACCGCGGCATCAAGGTGGAACTCGAGGTTGCCGATCTCAACCAGCTTATCGAAGCGCTTGGCTGCAAGGGAGTGGACATCATCATGCTCGACAATTTCAGCATCGATGAAATGACAACCGCGGTGAAACTGATTCGCACGCAACGGCCTGACGTGTCCATCGAGGCCTCGGGCAATGTCAGCGAATCCAACGTGCGGGCCATCGCAGAGACCGGCGTCGACATGATATCCATCGGCGCGCTGACGCACAGCGTGCGGGCGCTCGATATTTCTTTCAACATTTCCGAGAGGAAGGACTGAGGCGTGCTGCCCCCGTTTCCCTCGCGTGAGTTCATGACGGCCCGTCTTTCCGGAGGCGACCGGCGCACCCATTGCCGCGATGGGTATCGGCACGCCGCGGTACTGGTGCCGCTGATCGCGTCCGACGGAGACTGGGACGTGCTGCTGACCCGCCGCAACAGCGACCTGCCGCATCACCGTGGCCAGATCGCCTTGCCCGGCGGGAGCCTCGATGCGGGAGAAGACTGCGTGACGGCGGCGCTGCGCGAATGCGAGGAGGAAATCGGCATCTCCCGTGCGCGCATCGACCTGCTCGGTTGCCACGACGACATCTGGACACCTTCAGGATTCATCATTTCACCGGTCGTCGGCGTGCTCGACGGGATCGACGGCGTCGTTCCGAATCCCGCAGAAGTCGCACGGGTATTCACGACACCACTGTCGTATTTTGCTGACGCCGACACGGCGCAGCGGCAGTTGCTCCGGCACGAGGGAGTGGAACGGGAAGTGTTTTTCTATCGATGGGAGGGGGAAACCATCTGGGGCGCGACCGCACTCATATTGAGAAATCTGCTGATGCTCTTCGGCATGATCAACGGAGAAGGCCGGTCCATTGCATGAACCGGCCTTCCTGTATTCGTCGGAATTGGCATGTGTCGTCGGTGATGGTCATGGGAGACCGTGGTCAGAACGGGTAGACAACCTCTGCAGTGTACATCGGACGGTCACCGCGGTCATGCCACTTGAGCACAAGGGTCTTGCAATGCCGCGAGAGCCGGTCGATATCACAGTGGTAGAACGTCTGCAGTACCGCGAATCGGCTCATGCGCGAATCCTCGTACTCATAGAGGGCGAGGGCGGCGAGCATGCGCATCGGGCAGCTTTCCTCGTTCTTCAGGATCGACATCAGCGGGATGATGGCGTAGTCGAAATCATGGTCGGGATACACGCGGTTCAGATCAATGACCAACTGCATGTAGGACGCGCGGACCTCGGCTGACGGATTTTCCAGGCCGGCGATGATATTTGTCCGGATGACGTTCTGCTGATTGTTAGCCAGCGGAGGATTGATTGACGCGGCGGAGAGCGATGCCGGGATGGCGAAGAGGGCGAGCATCGCGAACAATGTATGTAACAGGGACTTCATGGTGGCCTCCTGGCGGTCTTTCGGTGAAAACGATGAGATGATGGTAACAGGGCGGGTGTACGGGATCATTATCGCAGTGTTTCACTTTCGACAAAGAAAAGGATGGGGACAAATTTGTGACCTGTCGTATACAATAAGATGAGTGTGTCCGATAACGAACCCTGCAACCTGCCCGTGTGAGGCGGATTCCGGAACCGTGCGCGTGATGTTCGCGGATTCTGGTTGTCTGTCCTGTAATCGCTTCCGTTCAAACCGATAAGGCGATGATGAAATAGTCCGTGAATTTCCGTATTTATCCTGGAGCGGTTGCCCATCGCACCCCACCGCGCCCCAGGTCACGCAGAACCGAGAGCTACTATGAAACCCAAGTTCCGACCAGGACGCGGCGCGTCAACGTCGCCAGAGCACCATGCAGTATCCGTGCTTTTCATGAAGATCCAGACATCCCCATCATATCACCATTTCCTGTCGCTCGCGTTCGTCGCGTTGCTGCTATGCCTGTCTGCGGAACGCGCATCGGCGCAGCTTGTCGTGCAGGAAGGCATTCCCCTCGAAAAGCTCGTCCGCAACCATTTTATCGGCGCAGGTGCGCAGATCACAAATCTCGTGTATCGCGGTTTCCCGCGGTCGATCAGTTATTTTGACGGGACGAAAAGCAATCTCGGCATTGACAAGGGCATCCTGCTCACATCGGGATGGGTGGGATTTGCGGTGGGACCCAACAGCGCCGACGACATCACCTTCGCCGCCAGTGCCGCGGGGGATCCGGATCTCACCAGCCTGGTTGGCGCGTTGACCTACGACGCCTGCGTGCTGGAATTTGACTTCGTGCCCTATCAGGACTCGGTCAGCTTCGAATACGTGTTCGGTTCGGACGAATACACCGAATACGTTGGTTCCCCTTTCAACGACGTCTTCGCCTTTTTCATCAGCGGCCCGGGGATAAACGGGAAGGAAAACATTGCCCTTGTCCCGGGGAGCAACATCCCTGTGTCTATCAACAACGTCAACCACAACATCAACATCGACCACTACGTCAATAACTACATGGGCATGACGGTGGAGTACGATGGCTTCACCAAGGTGCTCAAGGCGAGGGCGAGCGTCGTTCCGTGCGAGACCTACCATCTCAAGCTGGCAATCAGTGATGTTGCGGATCCGTTTCTCGACTCCGGTGTGTTTCTCAAGTCCGGCAGCTTCGACGCGGGTGACGCGTTGAGCGTGATCGGCGTCCGTGATGCCTATGAAGATGGCTGCCAGCCGGGTCTGATCGAGATCCTTCGCGGCGGTACATTGGACAAACCGCTCACGGTGACCCTGCACATCCAGGGCAATGCCACGAACGGGACGGACTATTCGGCAATCAGCAGCACCATCCTGTTCCAGCCGGGGCAGGACACCTACGTGATTCCAATACACGCACTGGCCGACGGCATTCCCGACAACAACGAGTGGGTGACGATATACATCCAGGATCTTTGCAATACCGGGCTCGTGCGCGATTCCATTCGCATTCTCGAGGCCCCGCCGCTCGACCTCCAGCTCACACCCGACACCGTGCTCTGCGAGGGCGAGTCGCTCGACCTGTCGGCAGTGATCACTGGCGGCTCCGGGGTCGTGTTTTTTTCCTGGGACGACGACGCCAGGACGCAGGCCACGATGCTCACCGTGCGTCCGCTCCAGGACCGCATCTATCACTTCACGGTGAAGGATTCACTGACGGGCTGCGAAATCTCCGACAGTGTGGTTGTCCTTGTCGAGAGACTGCCGATCATCTACGCAGGGGAGGACACGCTGATCTGTCCGGGCGAGATCGTATCCCTCGGTTCGCCGGTGCTGGGAGCGACCGTCCCATATACGGTCGAATGGTCGCCGACGGTTGGTTTGAGTGATCCGTACTCCGCGATCACGATGGCGTCGCCTGCGAACACCACGACCTACATCTTCACGGTGCGCACGCAGGCCGGCTGCGAGGTGCACGACACCGTGACGGTGTCGGTATCGGATTTCACCTTTGATGCCGGGCCGGACACAACGATCTGCTTCGGCGAAGGCGTGGTAATCGGTGCTTCCGCCCGGAATGGCCAGACGCCGTACACATATCGCTGGACCCCATCGACGGGTCTGGACAATGCAAACATCGACACTCCTGTCGCGTCGCCTGCGGTGACAACCACCTACCGGGTCATCGCAGCTGGAGCGGAAGGCTGCGAAATCGAAGACAGTGTGACGGTGATCGTAAACCGCATCGCCTTCGACGCGGGCCCCGACCGCAGAGTATGTCGCGGGTCGAGTGTAATCATCGGCGACACCGCGCAAAGCGTGTTCCCGCCACTGCGCTACACATGGACGCCCGCAATCAGTCTCGACGATCCATGGAGTCCCACACCGGTCGCAAATCCCGCGAATCCGACTTTGTACATCGTCACCGTAACTGACGCACGCGGCTGCGTCGTGAAGGATACGGTTTTCGTTACGGTGAACGAGGTGGACATCGATGCTGGGGAGAATGTGGCGGTTTGTCCCGGCGAAAGCATCCAGCTGCAGGGCAGCGTGGCTCGCGGGCAGAACCCCTTCATCTGGCGTTGGTCGCCCGCAGCAAGCCTCAGCGACAGCACCGTTCGGAATCCCGTAGCCACGCCGGCGACGAGCACGTGGTACGTTTTGACAGTGATCGACGGCAACGGTTGTGTGGACAGGGATTCCGTGCACGTGACCGTCTGGCCGGAGGCGCAGGTGGATATCAAGGTCGAAGGCAGCGCCGTGCTATGCCATGGCGACAGTGCGGTGCTGGACGCCGGGATGGGGTACAGGTCGTATCTGTGGTCCACCGGTGCAGTTTCACAGCGCATCGTTGTGCACGAACCCGGCAACTACATCGTGGAGGTGACCTCGGCGGATGGTTGTCCGGTCGAGCCCGACACCATGCGCATTGAAGTCATCGACCGACCGACCCCGGTGATCGCGGGTCCACTCACCGTCTGCGAAGGCGATTCCGTCCGTTTCTCCGTTTCCGAAGTGCCGGGCACCACATACCTTTGGCAGGTCTTCGGCGGCTTCATCCTTGACGGACACGATACACACAGCATCGCCGTGCGCTGGGATGAGACCGGCACGTATGAAGTGGCGATCACGCAGATCTTCGGATCGGCGCTCTGCCGCGGCGACACGTCGATCATGGTCAGCGTGCTTCCCGCGCCGAGTCCGGTCATCAGTGTTTCGGGTCCGGTGATCTTTTGTGAGGGCGACAGTGTCCGTCTCGACGCCCCGGGCGGCTTTTCCTCATATCGCTGGAGCAATGGCGACACCACTTCAAGCATCGTCGTCCGCGCCTCTGGCAGCTACGCTGTGACCGTGGCCAACGCCATCGGTTGCGAAGGACGCTCGCCCGACGTGACGGTGATTGTCAATGCCTTGCCCGAGCCGGAAATCGTGGCGCTGACGCCAATGCCAGAGTGCGAGGGTGTGATCGTCACGCTGGGGCTTGCCCAAAGCTACGCGTCGTACGAATGGTCCACAGGCGCGACGGGCTCAACCATCGAAGTGGGAAAGGAAGGCAGTTTCACTGTGCGCGTTCGCAGCGCGGAGGGCTGCGAGGCCGTTTCGCTGCCGTTCACTGTCCGTTTCCTGCCCGTGCCGGGACCGCTTGTGGAAGCCGATGGTCCGCTCGAGTTCTGCGAGGGCGACAGCGTGCGTCTGCGCACAACCCAGGCCTTTGCCTCCTATGCGTGGACCGCCGGGGATACCGTGCGGGATATCACCGTGCGCAGCAGCGGCACCTACACCGTCCGCGTGTCCAACACCGAGGGCTGCGAGGCATGGTCGTCGCCGGTGACCGTCGTGGTGCATCCATTGCCGCCGCCGCCGGTGATAATGCGTCCCCGCACCCTGCTCGAGTGCCCGCCGGCCACATCCTGGCAGTGGTACATCGAAGAGTCGGGAGAACTCAAAGAAATTGAGGGCGCCACCGGGCAGACGTATCCCGGACTGCCGGATGTCTGGTATCGCGTCCGTATCGAGGATGACAACGGCTGTACGGCACTGTCCGAGCCCTTCCGTTACGAGCAGCGTATGGTTGTCACGTCGACGGTCGCTCTTCCGGAACTGAATACCGCGCCGGGCGAGGCCGTGTCCATCGCCCTGCGTCTTCCGGAGCAGAGCAATCTCACGCTCGCGGGCGTGACACGTTACGAGGCGCGCATTCGCTTCAATGAAAGCATGCTGATGCCGGTGGACGGCACTCCTCAGGGTGACGTCATCGGAGGCGAGCGTGTGATCACCGTCACCGGAGCGTATCCGACGGGCAGCGATGTTCTCGCGGAACTGCGTTTTGTCGCCACACTCGGCAACGCTGCCGAGACTCCATTGGTCATCGAGCAATTCGAATGGGATCAGGAGGGTGTCCAGATCACGCGCATCGACGGACTGCTGCGCATGGACGTGTGCCGGGAGGGCGGTGAGCGTCTGTTCGACGCCACCGGACGCATCGCACTCGAGCCCAACCATCCGAATCCCTTCAATGCCATGACGGTGCTCACGTACGAGACCATCGAACAGGGACCGACGGAGTTGTTTGTCATGGACATGCTCGGTCGCCGCGTCGCGACCCTGGTTGACGACAATCGCGAGCCGGGACGTTACCGTCTCGTGTTCGATGCATCGAACCTGCCTTCGGGCATGTATCTGGCCGTGCTGCGCACGCCGACACAGATGCGTCTGCAGCGCATGAAGCTGGTGAAATAGGCAGCCAGTCGAAGAGGCGATCGCGCCCTGTGTCTCCCGACACCAAGCGTGTCAGAAGAGGGGACGAATCACTGCGCCTTCGTGAGTTTCAGCACGGCGTCCCACTGTTTCCGTGTGACGGGCTGCACAGACAGGCGGCTGCCCTTGCGCAGCAGTTCCATGCCTTCGAGTGCGGGGACGCTGCGCAGTTCCTCGAGGGGGAGGGGGAAGGGGAATTCCTTTTCAAAGTCGATGTCGACCATATACCAGCGTGGATTGTCTTCCGATGCCTTGGGATCGAATTTCGGATGTCCCTGCTCGAATTGTGTGTGGTCGGGATAGCCGCCGCGGCTGACGGTGGCGGTGCCGACGACGGAAGGTGGAACCATGAGAGACGGCACGAAGTATCAACAGACTGTGCCGGCCCCGTCAACCGGTTGTTTCCGGACAACGGCTTCCCTATTTTACCGTATTGCCCAGCCCAGTGGCAGCGAATTCATGCATCACCCGAATACCTCCGCACCCCACCACGCCCCCTCAGCCACTCATGGCATGATCCGCGCACTCATCTGCGACCTCGGGAACGTGTTGCTGCATTTCGATCATCGGCTGATATCGCAGCGACTGGCGCGGCATCTGCCCGGGAAGCACTGGGACGAGCGGCGTGAAGCGGACTTCTGGCCATTGGCACACGCGTTCGAGCGTGGCAGCATCGACAGCGCTTCGTTTCTCGATCAAGCGTCTGCGCTGCTGGAAACGGGGCAGTCCCTGTCGAACGAGGAATTCCGCCTGCTGTGGGCCGATATTTTCTGGCCCAACGCGCCTCTGATCGACCTGCTTGCCGGTTTGCGCGATGACATCCGTCTCGTGATGCTCTCGAACACCAACGCGCTGCATATCGACTTTGCGCGCGAGTCATTTCCGGAACTGTTTGCCGTGTTTCATGACACGGTGTTCTCTTTCGAGCAGGGCAGCGCGAAACCTGACGAAGCGATCTACCGTGTGGCCTTGGACAGGGCGCAGGTCGAAGCCGGCGAGGCGCTGTACATTGACGACATCGCGGCTTACGTCGACGCCGCCACCGCGCTCGGGATGCATTCGTACCAGTACGTTTCCCTTGAGGGAATACGTGACGTGTTGCGACTGCATGCCGTGTTACAAAAATGAAATTACCACAGGATTCCAACCTATAACAGGAATGTCTGCATGAATAAGAGTGTGTTGTTTGCCGTGTTGTTCCTGGTCCTCGCAGGGCAGGTCGCGGCACAGGACCTTACCAAGGTCGACTTCCGTCTGCGCGACGTAGACGGAAAGGATTTCTCCTTCCAGGAATTTCTCGCCGAAGTTGGTGAAGGGAAGGAGAAAGGGGCGGTACTTATCACCTTCTGGGCCATGTGGTGCGAGCCCTGCAAGCAGGAGATGAAGACGATGGTCCCGGCGTTCGAAAAATACCGCGACCGCAACTTCCACTTCATCGCAATCAACCTCGACAACCCGCGTAGCCTGGCGAAGGTCAAAGCCTATGTCAAGTCGCAGAAGCTTCCATACAATTTCCTCCTCGATTCGAACAGCGAAGTATTCAGAAAACTGAACGGCCAGAGCATCCCGTATTCGTTGCTGATCGACAAGGACGGAAAGCTGGTGGCCAAGCGTGTTGGCTTCACTGCGGGTGAGGAAGCCGAGATCGAGGAAGACATCAAGAAGATCCTGGAGTGAGCATGAAAAGATCGCTCCTTATTCTTGTGCTGCTTCTGTTGGGCGCGGCCGGGACGGCCATGGCCCAGGTGCAGTATTCCGTCGCGAATTACATGCGTTATGGCAACGGCGAACAGGTCATCGGCGGACAGTTTATCGGCAAGGAATACATCGAAAACCAGGCGAATGTGAGACTGTTCTGGGACGACCTTACCGTCGGCTTCGAATATCTGCATGATGACCCCCCCGAGTTCGGTCCACGCTACACCGGCATCCGCAAGCGCTACATCGAATTTTCTCGAGAGGGACTCGAATTGCGCGCGGGCGATTATTATACGCTGTACGGCAAGGGACTCGCGATGAACCTGTTCGAAGACCGCGGCATCAATTACGATACCCGTCTTGACGGACTGCGCGGCAGTTATAACAGCGACCATGTGCGGGCGATTTTCGCGATGGGCAAGATGCGTTATTACGACCTGCTCAATTCCGAGCGCATCGAAACGTATTCCGTCAAGAGCGGACATATCGAAATCACACCGGTTGATTTCTTTCGCATTGGCGGCAGCATCGTCGGTACGGATGGCGAGCTTCCCTCCGTGTTCGGAATGGACCAGGTACATGCCGACATTCCCGAAGTCATGGCGTCGCTGCGCGGACTCGGCTTCGAGCTGTTTGTCCAGCATGCCTGGAAGCGCTCGACGTTTCTGCGTCCCACCGCGGATGGGCTTTTCACCTCGGGCAGGAGCAATGGCAGAGGCCTGTACGGGGGGCTTTCGTACACGGCAGATTTCGGACTCGGCGTGACCGTCGAGTACAAGGACTACCGATTCGACCCTGTCAAGGAAAGCGAGCGCGAGGCCAACCGTCCCTCACGCGTGCTGCCGATGCAGAACCCTCCGATCGTGCACAAGGAACATGTGTTCACGCTGCTCTCACGCAATCCGCATGTGGTCGATTTCAATGACGAAGTGGGCATGCAGGTGGACGTGTTTTATCTGCTCACTCCAGAGATCACCTTCAATTTCAACGGAGCCGTGGCCAGCAGGCAGAAGGGGTATCTCGAGCGGAATGGGTTTCTTGTGACCTACGAGCGCGAGAGCAGCGTCATGCCTACGCTTGACGAGAAGTTCAGTCCGTTCTGGGAGCTGTACGGTGAGGTGGAATGGTATTTCGACGGTTCGTCGTTTATCCGCGCTGCCGTCAATCGCCGCTACGACGCGCCGTATGAGGGCGGCCTCGCGCACGTTCAGGCGTCCACCACCATCCCGCTGCGCATCGAATATATGCTCGACGAGGAATTCAGCGTCGGTGGCAGCTTCGAACAGCAGTTCTATCACGACAGTTACAACCGCGATACGCCGGAATATTTCAACGAGTACGTCTCACTGACCTTCGCGCGCGCGGGACACTGGTCAGCCACGCTTCGCATGGAATACACAACGGACAAGGGCGACCCCTCGGGCAAGGATTTCTGGCGCGCCGCGGAATTCGCCTATCGTATCGGCAACTCCCATATCGCGACGGTCAGCTACGGCACCGAGCGTGGCGGGCTGATTTGCACCAGTGGCGTCTGCCGCGAGATCCTCCCCTTCGACGGGGTCCGGCTCTCGCTGCTCTCGCAGCTGTGATATCACGATTATCGAAAAATATCCCCACCGCCCCATGCGGGACAGTCGGACGCCAAGGTGTACCGGCGTGTCGCGTGTGCTCGGTGTGACATAGGAACAGACATGAAGAAAGAAATTATCATCAACGCAGCGGAAAACTCGCAGCGTATTGCCATCATCGAAGACGGGCAACTCGCGGAGCTGTTCATCGAGAGCGAGGAAAAGGAACGCATGGTTGGCGACGTGTATCTTGGCACCGTTGCCAAGGTCATGGACGGCATCCAGGCATCCTTTATCGACATCGGTCTCGAACAGGATGGCTTCCTCCATTATTCGGATGTGGGCAACGCCTTCCGCGATTTCGGCGCCATCACCGGCGACAAGGACGAGATCGATCGTTTCGACGACGACGATGAAGACGAAGACGAAGACGAAAACGAGGAGGACGGCAAGACAGGGAAAGGCAAGGACGGACGCGGTCGCGGCCGCCAGCAGGGCAAGCCCCGTGGTCCGCAACGTCGTCCCCGGCGTCCGCCGTCGCAGGTGCAGCTCACCCGAGGCCAGGAAATCGTTGTCCAGATTTTCAAGGAACCGGTTGGAAACAAGGGCGTGCGCGTCACCACCGAAGTGGCGCTGCCCGGGCGTTTCGTTGTGCTCATGCCCTTCGACAACAAGATCGGCGTCTCGCGGAAGATCGCGAACTTCAAGGAAAAGCGCCGGTTGCGCCGGCTGGTGCGCGGCATCCTGCCCTCAGGGTACGGTGTGATCATTCGCACCGTGGCGGAAGGCAAACCCGAGGATGTGCTCAGAGCCGATCTCGAAGCGCTGGTACAGGCCTGGCGCGAGATCGAGCGTACGCTGCGCAAGTCGCGTCCGCCGACGCTGCTGTACAAGGACATGAACACGTCCTCGAGTACGATGCGCGATCTCTTCTCCGAAGACGTAACGCGTGTCGCGGTGGACTCGCGCAAGCTATACCGGGATTTCCGGGCCTACCTCAATCTGGTTGCGCCGCACAAGGTCGATGTGTTGCAGTATCATGGTGAGGGGACGCCGATCTTTGACGCCTTCGAAATCGAAAAACAGATCCAGCAGTCCATGAGCCGCAAGGTCTGGCTCAAGAGCGGGGGCTACATCATCATCGAACACACCGAAGCGATGAAGGTGATCGACGTGAACAGCGGTCGCTATGCCGCCAAGCGTGAGCAGGAGCTCAATTCGATGCGCACGAACATGGAAGCCGCAAGGGAAATCACGAGGCAGGTGCGCCTGCGCGATCTGGGCGGTATCATTGTCATCGATTTCATCGATATGGAGCACGAGGAGAACAGGCGCAAGCTGCTCGATGAGATGCGACGGGAGATGCGGCGTGACCGCGCGAAATTCACCATCCTTCCGCTCTCCGATTTCGGTCTCATGCAGATCACCCGGCAGCGTGTGCGTGATAGTGTGCAGTTGTCGCTCAGCGAGGTCTGTCCCACCTGCCAGGGAACCGGGCGCGTGCTGTCGAAGTCGTCCATGCTCACAGAGCTCGAACGCTGGATGCGTCGGTTCCGGGCCGCGAGCAAGGAGCTTCGCCTGACGCTGCACGTGCATCCGAGCATGGCGGCGTTCCTCACCGAGGGAACACTTTCCCCGGCTGGAAAACTGATGCTCCGGTATTTTGTCCGCCTCCGGGTGGAAGAGGATCCGGCCCTTCCCATCGATGAATTCCGCTTCGTTTCCCGCCGCCGCAACCGCGATGTGACCCGCGAATACCGCGAATGATCCTTCCGCTCCGACGAATGTCGGAGACAGGCTGTAACCGTTTGAAAACAAACGGCTTCCGGTCAACGAACGGGGTGGTGTTCCACCCCGTTTTTTTGTATATTTCAGGGTTATGACAGCGTTGCGCCAATGGGTTTGCCCGAATCCGTCGTCCGCCTGCGGGTGCGGGACGTCCTCGCCGCCCGTCCGCGTCGCTCCATTCCATCACACCACCATCCAAGATTGCCACCGGAGGACTTCATGAAATTTACCGCAGTGAGCAGCGATCTGCAGAAGGCGCTTTCGAAAATCATCAGTGTCGTGCCTGCCAAGTCGACCCTGCCCATTCTCGAAAACGTGCTGTTCGAGCTGACGGGCAACGATCTGCGTTTGACGGCGAGCGATCTGGAAATTTCGATGACGGTCGTGCTGCCCGTTGGGGGAGAGCAGGACGGTCGCGTCGCGGTGCCGGCAAAGAAGCTCAACGAGACGCTGCGTGCGCTGCCGACGGTCGACCTGCAGTTCACTGCGGACGATGCGTCCAATCGTATCGGTGTGAAAACCGACCAGGGTGAATACAAGATGGCCGGCGAGAGCGCAGCCAATTTCCCCGAGGCGGAAGGGATTCAGGAGGATTTTTCCCTGCAGCTCGAGACGGATATCCTCAAGGGCATCATCGCGCGTACCGTGTATGCGGTGAGTACCGACGATCTGCGTCCGTCGATGATGGGGGTGCTGTTCCAGTGGAAGGGTGATGCCTTTTACGCCGTCGCCACCGACGGCCATCGACTCGTGCGCATCAAGCATACCGGCGCGCTCGCAGCAGCCAACACCGAAGGCAACCGCGACGTGATCATTCCCGCCAAGGCGCTGCACATCGTGGCGAAATCGCTCGGTGACGGAGAGGCCTCTGTGCAGTTCGGCCGGTCGAATGTCCGTTTCACCTTCAACGAGATGATGCTGACCAGCCGTGTGATCGACGAGCGCTATCCGAACTACGAAAGTGTCATTCCCCTCGAGAACGACAAACAGCTCACCGTAAGCCGTCCCGCACTGATCGCGGCGGTGCAGCGCTGCTCCATCTTTTCGAACGCCATCACCAACCAGGTCCGCTTTTCCGTCACCAAGGACGAACTGCGCGTCTCGGCGGAGGACATGGACATCGGCGGCGAAGCGCGCGAAGTCGTTCGCGCCGAATTCAGTGTAGATGAAGATCTTGAAATCGGATTCAATGCCCGCTACATCACCGAGGCACTGCAGCATCTCGATTCGAGCGAAGTGAATTTCTTCTTCAGCGCGCCGACGCGCGCCGGACTGATCCAGCCCAAGGCGCAGGAGGAGGATCACGACGTCCTCATGCTCGTCATGCCGCTGCGACTCAACGCGTAATCATGATTCTCAACCGCATCAGTATCACAAATCTCCGAAACCACGGACATACAGAAATCGACTGTCCCAACGGCACGCTGCTCCTTCTCGGGGAGAACGGCGCCGGAAAGACATCCGTGCTGGAAGCGATATCCCTGCTCTGCACTTCGCGGAGTTTCGTCACACATATGGACCGCAGCGTGCTGCGGCGGGATGCTGCCCGCTTCGAGGTGACAGGGAACTTCACGTCGTCGTCTGCTTCGGCGCGGAGTGTGCGTGTGCGGTATGATGCGGACCCCGGGCGCAAGCAGCTGGAGATGGACAACGCTCCGCTCCCTGCGGCGTCGGATCTGATCGGAATCTTTCCACTTGTGGCGCTCTCGCCGCAGCATCGCCCGATCACGGCGGGAGGTCCCGGCGAACGCCGCTCCTTCATCGACTTCGTCATCTCACAGCTCCACCACCGTTATCTTCTGGATCTGATCGCCTACCGGCGCATTCTCCGGCAGCGCAACGCGTTGCTCGCCGACCACGACCGGCGTCCCGCGGATGTACGTGCCACCCTCGAGGCCTGGGATGCATCCCTGGCCGAATCCGCAGTTCGTATTCTCCGGCATCGGCAGCGTTTTGTGGAGGAGTTTGTCCCGTATCTGAAGGCGAGCATGCAGGGCATGATCGGTGACCGCGAGGAAGTCGCACTGCACTATGTACCGACGGTGGAGATAGACATCGCGGCGGAAGACGCGACGGAAGCATATCGTGCTGTCCTTGCCCGGCGTTTCGAAACCGACCTGCGGCGGGGCAGCACAACGGTGGGTCCACATCGCGACGAACTCGACATCCTGCTCAATGATCTCGATGTCCGTGCGCACGCCTCGCAGGGCCAGCACAAGACCGTGCTCATTTCATTGAAACTCGCCGAATATCGATATCTCGATGCGCAGCTCGACGAAACGCCGATCCTTCTGCTCGACGACGTGTTCAGCGAACTCGACGACGAACGGCTGGCCAACGTGCTGCGCATGGTGGATGATCTCGGGCAGACCTTCATCACCACGGCCAATCAGTCCACCCTCCGTGCCTTCCCGCAACGCGAGCACCGGAACCACACGCTGCGCATCGAGGCAGGCGCCGTCTATAGCATGGCGGAGGTAGCATGACGTGCAGCGCGCAGATGACGTGCAGCGCACGCGTGAAGGGAGGACGGTCGTGAAACGCCCCTGGAAGACGCAGACGATCGGCGCGGCCATGCGACAGGCCATCGAACGACAGGGTCTCGAACGCGGCATCGCAGAACAACGCCTGATCCATCAGTGGCCGGAACTGGTCGGTCCTGCCATCGCCACCCATGCGACGCCGCAGCGGCTGCGCGGCGGTGTGCTCTGGCTGCAGGTCGAGGATGCCGCATGGCGGCAGGAACTCAGTCTCATGCGCAGGGAACTCATCGCAAAGATCAACGCATGGGCTGGCGAGGAAATGGTAAAGGAGCTTCGCCTGAGATGAACGACTTTCAACGTTCGGCGACAACCGAGGGCGACACCATCGCCGCAATCGCCACGCCTCCCGGTACGGCGGGCCTCGCGGTGATCCGACTCTCGGGGGAAGCGGCGCTGATCGTAGCCGATCGCGTGTTCCGCGGAGTTGCCCTTTCTTCTGCAGGCGGATACACCGTGCATTTCGGTCATGTCGTTGACGGTGCCGGGGATTTGGTCGACGAAGTGCTGGCCACGGTGTTCCGCGCCCCGCACTCGTACACAGGCGAGGATGCGGTCGAGATCAGCTGTCATGGCGGCGCCGTCGTGACGCGCGGCGTCCTGCGCTGCGTGCTCGAAGCAGGTGCGCGCCACGCGGAAGCAGGAGAATTCACCCGTCGCGCGTTTCTCAACGGTCGCATCGACCTGGCACAGGCCGAAGCGGTGGCCGACCTTATCCACGCACGTTCGGAGGAAGCACATCGGGCTTCACTCCGCCAGCTTGAAGGGGCGCTCTCCGTCCACGTGCGCGAACTGCGTGATCGCCTGCTCCACGCTGCGTCGATGATCGAGCTTGGTCTCGATTTCGTGGAGGAAGATGTCCGTTTTCTCACGCCCGAGGAACTGTCCGGCCTGCTCTCCGAAACGCGCACGGCGATGTTGCGTGCCCTCGATTCCTACGGCACGGGCCGCCTGGTGCGAGAGGGCGTTCGCGTTGCACTGCTGGGCCGTCCGAATGCCGGCAAATCCAGTCTTCTGAATGCCATGCTGGGCAGCGACCGTGCCATCGTCACGGATGTGCCGGGCACGACGCGTGATTTCATCGAGGAAGGACTGCTGATTCGCGGCGAACTGTTCCGCTTCATCGACACGGCGGGATTGCGCGAGACTGATGACATTGTCGAACGTGAGGGCGTCGCGCGGACGCAGGCACTGGCCCGCGAAGCGGACATCGTGTGTGCGCTCAGCGAAGCGGCAGGTGGCGCGGCAGCAATGGATGCGCTCACAGGCGATCTGCTCGCGTGCGGCAAGGAGCTCCGATTCCTGCCCGTATTCACGAAGGCGGATCTCGTCTCCGATGGGACCCGCCACACGCTTGCGAGCGCCGGCGTGCCGGTGTCCGTCATAGACGGTGGCGGACTCGACGAACTGGGCCACAGGCTGGCCGAAATGGCTCGAGGGCTGGGAGGAATCATGGAGGAGGGGGCCTTGATGGTCACCAACGCCCGGCACGCGCAGTGCCTGCGCGACGGCGTCGTTGCTGTCGCGAGAGCTGAAGCAAGTCTGGCGGATGGCAGGTCGGAAGAATTTGTTGCCGTCGATCTTCGGGACGCCATCGCGCGACTCGGAGAGATTATAGGAGTAGTCACGTCCGATGACGTGCTCGAGGGCATTTTTTCACGTTTCTGTATTGGCAAATAATTTCACTCACATTACCGCAGTCACTCTCATGACCAAAGAACAGGAAGTCGAAGCACGCCAGTATTCCGAAACGAGCATCAAGGTGCTCGAAGGACTCGAAGCCGTGCGCAAGCGTCCGGCCATGTACATCGGCGATATCAGTGTGCGCGGTCTGCATCATCTCGTCAATGAGGTCGTCGATAATTCCATCGACGAGGCGCTGGCGGGATTCTGCGACACGATAACCGTCGCGATCAACATGGACGGTTCGGTTACCGTCGAGGACAACGGGCGCGGCATCCCGACCGGTCCCCATCCCGTCAAGAAAATCAGCACGCTCGAAGTTGTCATGTGCACCCTGCATGCCGGCGGCAAGTTCGACAAGCAGACCTACCAGGTGTCTGGCGGCCTGCATGGCGTCGGTGTCTCCGTTGTCAACGCGCTCTCGGAATGGTGCGAGGTAGTGGTGTCGCGCGACGGCATGCAGTACAAGCAACGGTATCATCGTGGCGTACCCCAGGGTCCTGTCGAGACGCTGGGCAAGACCAAGAAATCCGGCACGCTCACGACCTTTTATCCGGACGTCGAAATCTTCAAGAATATCGATTTTCGCTTCGAAGTGCTCGAGGAACGTCTGCGTGAACTGGCGTACCTGAACAAGAGCATCAGCATTACCCTCCGCGACGAGCGCAACCAGGAGGAAGAGGTGTTTCATTTCAAGGGCGGACTGCGCGACTTCGTCGAGTACATCGACGCGGCAAGAGAGTCCATGATCAAGAAGCCGATTTACATCGAAGGGGAACGTGATGGCACGCCGGTGGAACTCGCGTTCCAGTACAATGACTCGTACTCGGAAAACATCTTCACCTACGTCAATAACATCCATACAATCGAAGGCGGCACGCATCTTGTCGGCTTAAAGACTGCGCTCACACGCGTTCTCAATAATTACGCCTACAAGAACGGTCTCGCGAAGGAAGGAAAAACTACGATATCGGGCGATGACTTCCGCGAGGGACTCACGGCCGTGCTGAGCGTGAAGGTCGCCGAACCGCAGTTCGAGGGCCAGACCAAGACGAAGCTTGGCAACAGCGAAACGAAGAGCGTCGTGGAAACCATCATCGGCGAACAGCTCTCGCTGTACCTCGAACAGAATCCTTCGGTGGCGAAACGCGTCATCGAGAAAGCCCTGCGTGCAGCGGAAGCCCGCGAGGCGGCCCGTCGCGCCCGTGATCTGACCCGGCGCAAGAACGCGCTCGATTCTCTCAGTCTCCCCGGAAAGCTCGCCGACTGTTCCATCACTGATCCCGAGCATTGCGAGATCTATCTTGTCGAGGGCGATTCGGCAGGCGGTTCGGCCAAGCAGGGACGTGACCGTCGTTTCCAGGCGATTCTCCCGTTGCGCGGCAAGATTCTCAACGTCGAGAAAGCCCGCTTGCACAAGGTGCTCGAGAACACGGAAATCAATGCGATGGTCTCGGCCTTCGGCGCGGGCATCGGCCACGATGAGGATATCGATCTGACTAGCCTGCGGTACGGAAAAATCATTATCATGACCGATGCGGACGTCGACGGCAGCCATATCCGCACGCTGCTCCTGACGTTTTTCTTCCGCTACATGAAGGCGCTGATCGAGAACGGTCACGTCTTCATCGCCCAGCCCCCGCTGTACAAGATCAAGAAGGGCAAGGTCGAACGGTATGCGTTCGACGATGACGAGCGCGACGATATTCTCAAGGTCCTGCGCGCAGGCAAGAGCGACCCGGCCGACCTCGAGGATCTCGAGGAAGCTGCCGAGCCAGGGCTCGTGTTGAAAAAGGACGGCATCACCCTCTCGCGCTTCAAGGGTCTCGGTGAGATGAATCCCGACCAGTTGTGGGAAACCACGATGAATCCGGAAACACGCACATTGCTGCGCGTCACCATGGAAAACGCGGCCGAGGCCGACCGTCTCTTCCAGATTCTGATGGGCGACGCCGTGGAACCCCGTCGACAGTTCATCGAGCGCAACGCGAAATACGTCCGTAATCTCGACGTCTGATCCGTGCGGAACATCGGAGCATTCATGCGAACAACGCCATTTCTCATTCTGCTGATCCTGCTTATTCTCGGCGCACCCGCCACGGCACAGCCGGGGCGGGATAGCGATCCGCGGCTGCGCTACGGGGGAATGCAGTACGCCGAGGCGGTCTGCTTTCCCTCGGATTCGGCAGGCCTGGCGCGGGTGGATGTGTTCGTGCGCGTCTCCTACGATTTCATGATTTTCACCCGCAGCAACGGCGACGGTGCCTCCGCCCGGTACGCGGCCGCCGCGGAAGTCAGCAGCAGCCTTCGCCAGGCCGGTACGACTGTGCGTACGGGAACCATCGTCGCGCAGACCAGGGCCGAGGACTACAACACAACGATCCGACGCGACCAATACCTGATGCTTCGCCAGACATTTCATGTGCCCCCCGGGGAATATGAACTCCTCGTCGAAATCGCCGACCGCGGATCAACCAGGCAGTCTGTCGTGAAACAACGGGTTCGCGCAAGACGCTTCGCAAGCGGCGAACGGCGGATCGGCGAACCGTTTGCGTTGCAGCGTGCGTCCACCGAAGGCAGCTACAGTGTCTTCGCTTTCGGGCAGGCACTGCCCTTTGCCGAAGTCGCGTTGATCGGTGTTCCTGTCCCGACCGGCATGACCGCCGACTGGAAGATGCGTCTGACCGCGACAGATGGAGAAACCGATGAGGGCGAAACGGTTTTCGACACTTCCGTCCAGCCCATCGACCGTCTTTCCGGTGTGATCCCCTCGGGCGATCCGGGCGTTGTCAATGATTTTCGTTTGCACGACGGGGGCGCGACCGGTGATCTTCTTGTGTTTTCGCTTCCCTTCGAAGGGTTCGACACCGGCCGCTATCTTTTACATGTACGGGCGCAATGGGAGGGGGGCAGTGATACGGTTTCCGTGCCCGTTCGCATCCTGTGGAGAGACATGCCCTTCTCGATGCGGGACATCGAATTCGCCATCGACGCCATGCGGTTCATTCTCACGAAGGATGAATACGAGAGAATCAAAGATGGAGACGAACGGGACATGCAGCGGGCGTTCCGCCGCTACTGGAAAGAACATGACAATGCACCAGAAACCGAACACAACGAAATGATGACCGAGTATTTCCGGAGAGTCGACGAGGCGTATTATCGCTTCCAGACACTCTACGTGCGCAACGGCATACAGACGGACCGGGGGAAGGTCTATGTCCTGTTTGGTCCGCCCGAGGACATCCAGCGCATCATGAGCATCGAGGAACCGCTCATGGAAATTTGGAGCTATCCCTCGCTGGAGAAGAGCTTTCGCTTCGTTGACAGGGAAAGAGACGGAAACCTGCGACTCATGGAGGAATGACATGCTGCCTATCATTGCCATCAGCATCGGAGACGTTCATGGGATCGGTCCCGAAGTGATCCTGAAGGCTTTTGATCGTTCCGAGCTGTTCGACATCTGTCGTCCCGTCGTGTTCGGTCCTGCCGAAGTGATGCAATATTCCCGCTCAAAACTCGGTATCGCGGTGGACCTCATGGAGATCGACGCTCCCGCCGGGGCAAAAGAACGAAGCATCGGTGTCATCGACGTCCCCGGGCAATTCGATCCCGCTGGGATCGGTGCTCCGTCGGCCGAGAGCGGCCGTATCAGCGTGGCCGCGATCGAAGCCGCTTTCGAGGCGGTCCGCTCGGGCGCGGCGCAAGCTCTGGTCACCGCACCGATTTCAAAGGAAGCCATCGCAATGGCGGGGAGCAGCTATCGGGGACACACCGAGATGCTCGCCGCGCTCTGCGACAGCGATGACGTGCTGATGATCCTGAGCAGCAACACGATGAACGTGGGTCTCGTGACCATCCATGTTCCTCTTGCGGAGGTCGCGGCATTGATCACCACCGACCGCGTCACCCGGACGATTCGAATCGGACACCGCGCCATGCGGGAGGATTTCGCCATTGAGGACCCTAAAATCGCCATTCTTGCTCTCAACCCCCACGCCGGTGACGGCGGTCTGCTCGGTGGCGAGGAGGCCGCGGTGATCGCACCGGCCGTCGCGGCGGCGGTGGAGGAGGGTTTCGATGTCGAGGGGCCGTTCCCGGCCGACGGATTCTTCTCCGCCCACACGCAGCAGATGTACGACCTGATCATCGCGATGTATCACGACCAGGGGCTTGTGCCGTTCAAGCTGCAGGCAAAAGGACGGGGCGTGAATATCAGCGCCGGACTGCCGATCGTGCGAACCTCACCCGACCACGGCACCGCCTACAATATTGCCGCGCTTGGCATTGCCAACGCCGAGAGCATGAAGGAGGCCGTCTATTTTGCCCGGACCATCGCGATGAACAGATTGCCGTAACCGACTCGCAGCACGGAGCCGTCCATGATCGAATTTCACAATGTCCGCCTGACTCTCGGGAAACAGGACATCTTCGATCGCGCCAATCTCCTGATATCGGAGGGGGAATTCGTGTATGTGATCGGCGAGACAGGCATCGGCAAGAGCTCCTTTCTCCGACTGTTGTATATGGACACCTTGCCGAACTTCGGAAGGGTACGCATCGGTGGCTATGATTCCTCGAACATCACACGCCATCAGATTCCATTTCTCCGCCGGACGATCGGCATTGTGTTTCAGGACTTCCGGCTGCTCGAGGATCGCAACGTCTTCGACAACGTCGCCTTCGCCTTGCATGTCACCGGTGCACGATCACAGTTCATCGCCTCCAAGGTACATCATTTGCTGGCCGAGGTCGGTCTTTCATCGAAGGAGTTTTCCATGCCCGACGATTTGAGCGGCGGTGAGAAACAGCGTGTGGCGATCGCCCGGGCGCTTGCCAACGACCCGGTCATTCTTCTCGCGGACGAACCCACCGGCAATCTCGACCCATCGGCATCGCGCGACATCCTCGGCATATTCGATCGCATCAATCACCGCGGTACCGCAGTGATCATGGCGACACATGACTACAGCCTCCTGGCCCAGCGGCCGGGACGTGTGATCAAGATCCAGAACCGCAATTTCTATGACGTGGTCTGACGGCCGCATGGCAGGCAGAGGCAGGCAGTGACCGTGGACGATGCAACGTTTCATCATACCCTCCAGATCGCGGACACGGATTTCGTCATCTGCGACGTCGAAACCACGGGTCTGCATCCCGAGCGCAACCGCCTCACGGAAATCGCCCTTCTGCGGCTGCGTGGCGGTGAGATTATCGATCGCTACAGCACACTTCTCAACCCACGACAGTTCATCCCCCACGAAGTACAGCGCCTGACCGGCATCAGCAACGAGATGGTCTACACTGCGCCCGACGCCATCCAGGTGATGCCGGCAGTGCGGCGCTTCATCGGTGATGCCGTGTTTGTCGGACATAACGTGCGTTTCGACCGTTCCTTTGTCGACGCCACACTGCGTCGCTGCGGAGTCGAAACGCTGCAGGTGCCTTCATTGTGCACGGCGCGGCTTGCACGCCGCCTGATCCCGGAGAAAAGCCGCAAGTCGCTCGGCGCGCTGGCAGCGCATTATCACATTCGCATCCGCAACCGCCACCGTGCGGAAGGTGACGCCGAGGCAACGGCGCAAGTGTTCCTGCGATTCCTGCAGCTGCTCGATGAGGAGTTCGATACACACGAGACGGCGGAACTGCTGTCGTTCCAGCACCGTCAGATCTACCGGATCACCGGTGCGCCGAAGTACTTTACGCGGCTGCAGGAGAATCTGTCCGATCTGCCACATACGCCGGGAGTGTACTTCTTCCACGACAAGCGGGGCAACGTGCTGTACATCGGCAAGGCACGCGACCTGAAGGAACGAGTGAGTTCGTACTTCTATCACAACATCGGGCACACGGAAAAAATCCGCCGTCTCGTGCGTGGCGTGCATGGTATCACCTGGAAATCGCTGGAGACGGAGCTCTCCGCCCTGCTCACCGAATCGAGACTGATCAAACAGCATCAGCCACCGTACAACACGCAGCTCAAGCGCTACAGGAAGTACCCCTTCATCCGTATCGACGCCGCCGACGACTGGCCCACGATCGGTTGGTGCTACGATCTCGCCGATGATGGGGCGGAGTATTTCGGTCCGTTTCGTTCGCGATTCGCGGTGGAAGACGCGCTCGACAGTATCAACAAACTCTTCCTGCTTCGCGAATGCGCGGGGTCTATCCGTCCGTCACCCGATGGGGTACCCTGCCTCTATCACGACATCAAGCGCTGCGGGGCGCCATGCGCGACGATGATGTCAGGGGAGGAGTACCAGCGGGAAGTAGATGAAGTGGTCCTGTTTTTGCAAGGGGAGCAGGACGGCGTGCTCGACCGTCTGCGCGGGCGCATGCACCGCCGTGCCGAGGACATGGATTTCGAAGGGGCGGCGCTGCTTCGCGACCGCATCGCCGCAGTGGAACGCATCATCCGTCAACAGCGGCTCATGGTGCAGTCGGTACGGAAACAAAATATCATCATCGTCACACTCGCCCGGCGGCGGAACGTGGAGATCCATTTCATCCGCATGGGCATGCTGGCGGCACAGACGCTTGTCGACCAGAAGCAACTGCCCCTGAAGGATCTTCGCACATTGAGCGATGATATCTACTTTTCGCGGCAGGAAGTGCTGTTCGCGGGCGGTGTCGAGGACATCGATGAGATGCGCATCATTGCGTCATGGTGTCTGACACGCCGCGAGGAGTCCACCGTCGTCGAAGTGATGGACGGGGAGGACCTCGAGGAACTGTTGTCACGCTTGGTCGATGCGATCACCGACCTCGCTCGGGGAGGGACGCGAGAGGGGAGAGAAGAAAACGACCGCGCCGATGACGATGCCGGACAGCCCGGCGCCGCCATCGGCGCGTAAGTCAGGATTGCAATAATCAGAACGGGCGCGTGAAGCGCAGAACGAGGTTTGGGTTGGAGGAACGGTCCAGCCGCCAGGCCGCACCGATACGGAACGCACCATCCGCACTGCCGATCGCAACACCGGCGTCACTCTTCCAATCCTCCATATAGCTGTCACCGAATTCCGCGACGTAGGCACCGTTGTCGATGCCGCGCGTCACAAGCGGATTGACGGCGTTTACCGATCCTGCGTTCGCGAAGAAGATGAGATTCGTTGCCGCGAGAACCCGGCGGGCCCAGCCGCGAACATTGCCCACGATGGTGCTGCGCACGATGAATTCCGCACCCAACAGGGCGGCGCTGCTGCCGGAGAACTCCTTGAAACGGTATCCCGGAAGCGTGCCCGGACCGCCGAGTTCGAAGGCGCGCTGCTGGGGGACGATGCCATCACTGATGCCGCCGCGGGCACGGAGGTTCAGGCCAAGGTGTTTGCTCAGCGGCTGGTACCGTCGCAGATCGACGGTGACCTGGGAAAAAGCGAAATCTCCCGCTGCAAAGTCACCTGCTTTTTCGAATTGAAACTGTGCGTCCCATCCGTGGTCGCGAACATCAATATCGGCCAGGGTGTTCGCTCCGACCGAGAATACAAGGCTGTTGAGATTGCCCGCGTTGATCAGGGGATTGATACGAAACTGCTTGTCACCACCGAAGAAAGACCAGTTCGTGGCCCTGTTCATGTTGGCGTAGGTATCGTGGACATAACCGATTGTCGCACGGAGATCGAGGGCGTCATCACCGCGATAATACCACGCGGCCGTGGCAGTGAAACCGCGACGCTCGAAATAGTCGAGGAAATCCTCGCGCGCGAAGAGTGCTGTGATGGTGTTCTCGTCCCGGTCGAAGGACCACTGGTCTTTTGAATCGGTCAGGCTGTGGCCCTCTGCTCCGATCTCCACGATCATGTCTTCGAGATAAATAGGGACGTACAGGCCGAGGCTGTACCGCCAGGTATGGTTGGCGATTCCGTATCCGATCGAGCCGGTGCTCACCAGCCAGGGTTTGCTGTGCCAGTAGAGCCGCTTCGCCTGGGAAAGACCGATGTACAGTCCTTCGACGCGATTGTACCGAAGGAAGGTCTCATGCAGGCGGGTCGTCAGGGGAAACATCCAGGGGTAGTTGCCCGGATACTTCTTGAAAAAGGTATCATCGAGATCGAATTGACTCTCGTTATCGTCGGACCACCAGCTCCATTCCGACCCGAAGCCATCCTCTTCTTCCTCGTTCCATTCTTCCCATTCCTCATCCCAGTTTTCCCATTCGTCCTCTCGCTCGCCGTTGATACTGCGTTCGAGCGCTTCGAGGCGGAGTTCGATATCGTCCATGCGCTGGCGTATTTCTTCGATGCGCTGGTCGCGTGCAGGAGAGTCGCTTTCTTCGCTCACCTGCTGCAGCTGTTCGCGCAGGCCGTTCAGTTCCTCGTTGAGGCGCGACTGCTCGGCGCGAACCTCATCGAGCGCCCGCAGACTGTCCCTTGTAGCGGGATCGTCCTGCGCGTAGGAAAGCGTGGGCAGTGCACACAGCACAATCAGAACGAGAAAGGACCGGAGGGATCGTGTGGCAAACGTCTTCATTGAAGTGCACCTCGTTGATGAGAAAGACAGATCATCGCTTCTACGGTCGAATTGAAGAAATGTTTTTACCGTAAAACACCGCCATTTCCTCAATCGTTCTTGCAAATCCGGTACCGCGAAAAAAAATCCCGCGACAGAAGCTGCCGCGGGATGACAATACGGATACGCGGTTATTCCCCGACGTATTCGACCTTGACGACCTGCGTGCCGGTGATGGGAATGCGCATGTTGCTTGCCGGAACCACGATGATTTGATCCATGCTCATCTCCGCGTCGAACATGACGAGCAGGCCTTCCGCGGCTGCGTACATCATGGTCGCCTTGCCGTTGCGTGTGCCCTTGACCATGAGTTCCTGGTCACCGCGAATCATCTTGCCTTCCCGTTCGGCCTCGGATTCCAGCGCAATTTCCACGCAGTCATAACCTTCGACCGATTTCTTGCCTTTCAAGGTGTATTCACGGGTCGTCTCCTCGATGATACTGCCTTCGCCTTCTCCCGTCGTGTCGGCTTCCTCGGTGGTCCATGAACCGCCACCTGCAATTTTCCTGGCGTCGAGGCGGGGAAACACACTCGTGGCACCGATGAGCAGGCCCACGCCTTCACTATCGATCTCACGGATGGAGCTGTCGACTTCCACCATTTGTCCGTTTCCGGTCATTTCAAAGATCACGCTTTTCCCGGCCATGTCGGCACCGATGGACTGCGTGCCCTGCGGGGATTCGTTGATCATGAGCGCGTTGTTAATGGTCGCCTGCAGTTTGAGGTTGCCGTTCTCGAGCGTCTCCACGAGGGTGTAAGTCACGCTCATGGTCAGCTCGCTGTTGACGGTTATGGTCTGTCCGGGCATTTCCTGCATCTGCAGATTGGTCTGTTCGATGATGTACTTGTACGCCTTGCCCGGCTCGAAGCGGTAGGCGGCATCCTGGGCGTGTGCGAGTCCGACTGTCAGGAGGACGCCGATCACTAGGCTTGCAATAAATCTCATTCTGTACTCCGGGGGATCGTTATTGGGAGAATAATTCCAATGTGAGATGCGTGCGGATGGAGGAGGGGACGACATTGTTGTGTTGGCCGAATACCGCACGCGTGTTTTCCTGTTCTGTTGTCACATCGAGGAACACGGGAAGACCGCTGTCTGTGGCGACGAAGAGTTCGCCGGAAACCGTACTGGCGTCCTCGGTGAATTCCTCAAGCGTATCAAACACGATTTTTTCTTCGAGTTCGCTGTTTCCGGTCCAGCTCACGGCGAGGCAGCGATATCCCTTACGTTCGTCAAAATCCTTGATCGTGTATTCGGTTGCATTCGCGGTCAGGCGGAGGCCTGAACCACGTCCGGCACCCGGCACTTCCTTCGACGGATACAACGTATCACGGTGGCTGTCCTGCCATACCATACCGGGTTCGACGGGACGTGCGGGCAAGGCGGGAAGCAGGGCGGCGCGTTGCGTGAACATCGCATCGGAGACACCCGGGCCGAACCGTTGCTGCACACCGAGGGGATCGACAGCGGTCACGGAGAGAAGTTTGCCACTGCTGCTTTGCCGCACCCGGATGCGTTTTTTCGTCAGGACATTCTGCACATCGATGTGCTGTCCCTGCATCGAGGCGTCCTCGCTGTTTTCCGACACGATGGCAGTGTCCTGCACAAATAGATAGCTGATTTCCTCGATGCCTGACTTCTCGACGGTGATCGTGAAATACCGCGTGATCCGCCTGTCGATGCTCGTGCCGCGTCCGTCATTGGCCTGTGCCAATGCCGTTGTCGTCTCGACCTGCTTGAATCGGTATTCCTGTCCCTCCTTGAGGTCATAGCGGAGGTCGAGTGGCTGGGCGGACGGAGTGGCAGAGAAACAGACAAGGGCTAACAGGGAAAATAGAAGGCGGATCATCAGGACCTGGATTTTTCTGCGTAAACGATTCAATTGATCAAGATACAAAACAATCAACGGGAATGGAATGCCGGAAATCGCCCCCTTCCGGTCAGGGGAAGCATGTTCTACTATCACAGGGCTGTATCTGGTTCCCTTACTCCGGTTATTGACCGGACCCGCTTGCAGGCATCCCGTCATCCCGCCGTCCCGTCATCCCGCGATCCCGCCGTCCCGTCATCCCGCGATCCCGCCGTCCCGCCGTCCCGTCATCCCGCCGTCCCGCCGTCCCGTCATCCCGCCGTCCCGCCGTCTACTGTTCGGGAGCGGAATACACCTCGCTTCCGGCGACCCAGGTCGAGAGGACGCGTATTCCAGTGAAGCGCTCCCGTGGCACGGTGAGGATATCGTCGGACAGCATGACAAAGTCAGCCCGTTTCCCGGTTTCGAGTGAACCGTACTGATCTTCCAGTCCGGCTGCCCGCGCCGCCCAGACGGTGAACGCGCGGACAGCATCGCGCCGTGACATGCGCTCTTCGGCAAACCATCCGTTCCGCCACCGCTCGTCCAGTTCCGGTTGTGCTGCATCGGTCTGGAAATGGGTTGCGATGTCTGTCTGCGAGGCCGGACGTCCGTCGGCATCCATGCGAAACATCGCGGCATACATTCCCGCAAGTGGCGCCGGTCGTTCGACAGGGAAGTCGCTTCCTCCCGGTATCCACGCTCCACTTTCGATGAGGGATGCCCATGGGTAGGCATTCCGTATCCGGCCTTCGCCCAGGCGCGCTTCCGCCCAACGCATGTCGCTTGTGCAATGCGTTGGCTGCATGGACGGAACGACCCCGAGCGCGGCGAAACGTGGGATGTCCTGGCTGGACACGATCTGTGCATGTTCGATGCGCAAGGGATAGCGGGGAGAAGGATGCGTCCGCAGGGCGGATTCGTATGCGTCGAGGACGCTGCGTACAGCGGCATCGCCGATCGCGTGGACACAGACCTGCAGACCGGCCTGCAGCGCATGTTCACTTTCCTTACGGATTGTCTCGCCGGACTGGATGACAATGCCCCTGTTCCCGGGATCGTCGGAATAGTCCTCAAGCAGCCGGGCGCCCCGCGAGCCCAGCGCACCATCGGCGTAGAGCTTGAGGCCGGCGATGACAAGTTGTTGCTCTCCAATGACTTGCCGCCCCAGCTTCAACAGTGATTTCCATTCATCCGGCCCATCGTCGAGATAGGCAACAACATGGAAGGGAAAGCGGTTCGTGGCGATCAGTCCGCGGATGGCGTCGATTCCTGTTGCGGTCATCCCCATGTCATGCATCCCGGTCATACCGGTTTCGAGGCAGCGCTGGACGGCGTTTGCATAGGCCTCGCGCATTTGCGTGATGTCTGGCGGGGGAATGAAGGCGCGCACGAGTTCGATGGCCTGATCGAGCAAAATGCCTGTCGCCTCGCCTTGTGCGTCGCGGAGAATGCGTCCCCCGTCGGGATCTGGTGTGTTTCGGTCGATGCCCGCGATTTCGAGGGCTCGGGAATTCACCCAGACCGCATGACCGTCGATGCGCGAGAGGAACACCGGGTGGGAGCGAGTGGCGGCGTCGAGATCCGAACGTGTCGGAAATTCCTTCCTGTCCCAGTCATTCTGGTCCCACCCCCGTCCGCGAATCCATTCTTCCGCGGGCGTTGATGCAGCACGCTGCTTGAGCGCGTCCAGCACCTCCTTTTTCGATCTGGTCTCATGAAGGCCGAGTATGAGCGCCTCCTCGCCGAGGCCATAGAGATGCGCGTGCGCGTCGATGAAGCCCGGATAGACATTCCGTGATGCGCCGTCGATCACACGTCCGGCGGTCCAGGCACCGAGAACCTCTTCATTGCCGCCGATCGCCACGACGCGTCCATCATGAATGGCGAGGGCCTCGGCCACGTCGCCGCTGTCGTTCATCGTGTGGATCCGGGCGTTGAACAAAATGAGGTCACAGGATTGCTTGCTGGAGCAGGATGTATTGAGCATGGCGGCCAATAAAAATGGGATGAATGTGAGCAGGGAGTGGGACGGGTGCAGTCGCATGGTACCGGGCATCGTGAAAAATTCTGGAATAGACCGTAACCCAATATATCACTCCGGTGTCACAACCGGCAATGGCTCGACAGCGGCAATGGCACGACAACGGCAATGGCACAACGAGAATGCGTTTGTCCCTTGACAGGCCGCCGTATCGGTGCTATTATTATTCAATGCATTCACGACGACCGGCGGTAAACGCCGCCGGGCGGCATCGCGCAAGCCGGGCGGCATCGCGCAAGGCAGTATTCCAATGAAGAACAGGATCGGCATGAAGCGTCTACACACCATGAAGCGCATACAGAGACTCGCCGCGATTGTCGGGCTGATGGTCGGCCTGATGTTTTCAGGCAGCGTACAGGCGCAGTATTTCGGCAAGAACAAGGTGCAATACACGGATTTCGACTGGCATTATATCCAGTCGCAGCATTTCGACGTGTATTATTCCAACGACGGGTATGAGCTGGCGGAATTCACGGCGCGAGTCGCCGAGGATGCGCTCCAGAGCATTCAGGAAAGTTTCGGGTACCAGATCACCGCCCGCATTCCGTTTATCATTTACAATTCGCACAACGACTTCCAGCAGACGAATGTCGTTGGTATGTACCTCGAGGAAGGCATCGGCGGTGTGACCGAGCTGTTCAAGAACCGCGTGGTCGTGCCGTTCGAGGGGTCGTACGGTCAATTCCGGCATGTTATCCATCACGAACTCGTGCATGCCGTGATCAACGACATGTTTTATGGCGGATCGATACAGGCGGCCCTGACCAATCGCATCCGGCTCATGCTGCCGCTGTGGATGAACGAAGGCATGGCGGAGTACCAGTCCCTCGACGGGTGGGATACGAATTCCGACATGTTCCTCCGTGATGCGACAACAAGTAATTACCTTCCGCCCATCCCGTATCTGAACGGCTACTTCGCCTATCGGGGGGGACAATCGGTCTGGTGGTATATCTCGGAGAAATACGGGAAGAAAAAAGTCGGCGAAGTGCTTAATAGCGTCCGCGGTGCTCGCAGCCTGGACGACGGCCTGAAGAAATCCCTGGGCCTGACGCTGGAGGAGCTTTCGGAGCGCTGGATCAAGGAACAGCGCAAGCTGTACTATCCCGATGTCGCGAACCGGGTGTCTCCGATCGAGTACGCGAAGCGTCTGACCGACCACAAGAAAAGCGGTTCGTTTTACAATACCAGTCCTGCAATCTCGCCTTCAGGAGATCGTATCGCCTTCATCTCGAACCGCGATGATTACTTCTCTGTCTACGTGATGTCGGCGATTGACGGCAGCGACGTGAAAAAGCTTGTTGACGGCAACACGACAAACGATTTCGAGGAACTGCATCTGCTGACGCCAGGCCTGACCTGGTCTCCTGACGGACGTTTCATCGCGCTGGCCTCGAAAGCCGGCGCCAACGACGCGATAAATATCATCGATGCGGAAACAGGGGACTACGAGCAGCTTCCGTTGGCGAAAGACGGTATCTACTCCGTGCAGTGGTCTCCGGACGGAAAAAAACTTGCGTATGTCGGCAATACCACGATTCAGTCGGATATCTGGGTCTATGATTTCGACAGCAAGACCACGCGAAATCTCACAGCGGATGTGTTCTCCGATGCCCAGCCCTCCTGGAAGGCCGACAGCAAGTCCATCTATTTCGTGAGCGACCGGGGAGGGATGCTCGAGGCATCGAAGCTGCCGCCGGGCTTCAAGATGTACGACCACAACTACTCGCAGACGGATGTCTTTCGCGTGGATGTGGAGACCGGCGTCCTGACGCGCATCACCGACACGCCGCACGCGGAGGAATCCTATCCCTTTGCCGGACCCGATGGAAGGCTGCTGTTCATATCCGACCGCAATGGCATCAACAACCTCTATATCAGCGACGCGGACGGAGCCGGATCCTACCCGGTGACCAATTCGCTCTCCGGCATTTACCAGATATCGCTGACTGCCGATGGCAACAAGCTGGCATTTGCGAGTATGTTCGAAGCCGGTTTCGACATCTTTCTCATGCGCGCGCCCTTCGACCGCGACCCGATCGAGAACCTCCCGCTCACTGCTTACCTCGAACGCAAGCTGCAGAAGCTGCCAGTATTCGCGGACACCGACAGATCGACTCCGGATGCACTCCCGGATCATTCGGTGTCTGATGTTACTGAGCACGTGGATACAACCGCCGACGCGTCCACCACCGATGCGGATCATGCCGACAAGAGCGACGGGGAGACCCGGCAGCACAGCGAGCAGGTGGTGATCGCCCTCGGAGAGCAGAGCAACGGCGCGGAACAGGATTCAAGCGGCGCGCGTCCTGCGACACGTGAGCGCATGCTGTTCGCCGATGACGCCGTTTCACGCAAGGACAGGAAAAGCGAACCATTCCGCATCAGCGGCAACGTGACCGATGACGGATCCTTTGTGATCAACAAGTACAAGCTGAGCTTCTCTGCCGATCTCGTGTACGGAAACGCGGGCTACAGCACGTTTTACGGTGTGCTCGGCACGACGCAGATGGCCTTCAGCGACATGCTTGGCAATCACCAGATCATGTTCCTTACCAACTTGATTGGTGATCTGAAAAACAGTGATTACGCGCTCGCGTATTCCTATCTGCCGGATCGCATCGACTGGTCCGTGCAGGGATTCCACAGCGCGCGTTTCCTGCTCCAGTACACAGGCGGACTGTTCGAAGACCTCGTGCGATACCGCCAGTATGGTTTCGGACTCGCCGCCTCCTACCCGTTCGACCGGTACAATCGGATGGAAGGCAGTCTGACGTGGATGAACGTCTCGCAGGAGAATCTCGACAACCCTGCGATTCCCATGTCGGAACGATCATTGATCGTTCCCAACATCGGCTTTGTGCATGACAATTCGCTCTGGGGCATGTGGTCGCCGGTCCGTGGATCACGCTACGAGGTGCGGACCTTCGGTAGTCCGGGGCTGGGCAGTTCGTCACTGACCTTCGCATCACTGACCTTTGATTATCGGACATATTCGCGATTCTGGAGTGATTTTTCCCTTGTATTGCGCGGATCAGGCGGCGGAAGCTTCGGAGCGAACCCGCAGCGCTTCTTTATCGGCGGGACGGAAAACTGGATCAACAGGACATTCGAGAACGGCCGTATACCCATCAACAGCGAGGAGGATTTTGCCTTTCTCGCGGCGGCGCTTCCCCTTCGTGGATACAACTACAACGCACGCATCACCACGCGGTACCTGCTCGGGAACGTCGAGCTTCGCTTCCCGGTGGTGAAGTATTTCCTGGGTGGCGTGCTGCCGTACATCCTGCAGGCCGTCAA